>JAGGYZ010000333.1 GCA_021162285.1 Candidatus Fermentibacteraceae bacterium | reverse complement strand
GCAGCGTAGCTTATTACAGCCTGATGTTCATCACTGCTGCTTCCCCGGCTGACTACCGGAATCCATCCAGAGAATCCCTCGACAGAATTACCATTGAGAAGGTAACTGAATACTACGATATGTGCTGTAGACCTGAAGGCACGGTTATTACCGTGGTAGGAGATGTTGATCCTGAAGCAGTATTCAATATGACAGAAAACTACTTCGCCGACTGGAACAACCCGGAAGAACCGCTGCCTGAACTTCAGATCCCTGCTTTTACAACCTCCAGAGGAGACACGGTTGTAACCTTTATGGAGGGTAGAACACAGAGCACTGTGATGATCGCAACACAAGCACCTGGCCGTGACATGCCGGACTACCCGGCATTTCAGGTTATGAACACCATACTCGGCAGCGGTATAGGTTCAAGGCTGGGACACAGCGTAAGGGATGAACAGGGTCTGGCCTACGGCGTTGGCAGCTGGACAATGCCCATGGACAGTACCGGTGTTTTCATGGCATATCTTGCAACCCTTACCGACTACGTACCTCAGGCAACCATGTCTGTGATAACTGAAATGGAAAAGATCTCCACTGAGAATGTGCAGGACATTGAACTTCGCCTCGCACAGGCTAATTCGGTGGGCAGACAGGCTCTGTCAAGCATGAGTTACGGCAGCCTTGCAGGTAAACTGACATCACTGCAGGCAGAGGGAAAACCTCTTGACTACAATCTTCTCTTCCTCGGCAAAGTACTCGAACTCACTCCTGACGATTTGAGAGAAACTGCAGCAGACTACTTCATTCCAGGCGGGTGGTTTGTGTCTATTGCCGGAAGTCTCACAGAAGAGGATGCTTTCTCAGAGTAAATCTTCCCCCTGATTTAAAAGAGCCCGGAGAGTAACAATTCCGGGCTCTTCATACATGCTGAAAAATAACAATCCCTGTTTGATCCGGACTTACTTCGTTACCTTAAGGAACTTGTTGTAGGTTTCCAGTTTTTGAACTGAACCGATAATAGCGGAATTTTCGTCTCCGTTCTCACGGAGCATCTTCAACGCCTGATCTGCATCGTCGGGGTGTATGAACGCAAGTATTCCTCCGGAAGTTTCCGCCTCCTGAAAAAGACTGAGCTTCTTGGGCTGAACACCATCCTCAATATCCAGGAAGCCTTCCACATACTCACTGACCTTGCATACACCTTTTGTGGAATATTTCAAAAGCAGCGTGTCGATATGGCTCAGCAGGGGGACAGAATTCTGGTGTATCTGAATCATAAGATTGCTGCTCTTCATTATAGGCAGGGCATGCCCCAGAAGACCAAACCCTGTAACATCGGTCATGGCACTTACCCTGAATTTCATCAATGTATCGGTGGCATACATGTTGAGCCGGCTCATAGACGCAGTTACCTCTTTGTACTGTACATCGGTAATTCCCTCTTTTATCATGCCGTTGGCATACACACCGGTACCCAGAGGTTTGGTAAGAATAACAAGATCGTTGAGTCTCGCATTTGTGTTGGTCATTATTTTGTTCGGATGTACAGTTCCAGTAACACTCAGACCGTATAGAACATCTTCCTGCTCCATGGTGTGGCCGCCTACAAGAACAACCTTTGCTTCAACAAGCTTTTCACTGCCGCCGGCCAGCATCTCACCAATGGCCTCAGCATGTATCAGACCAGGGGGATAGGCCAGTACATTCATTGCCGTGTGCGCCATAGCACCCATCGCCCAGACATCTGACAAAGAATTAGCTGCGGCAATCATCCCGTTCATTCTTGGATCGTCAACCACTGGAAAGAAGAAGTCTACAGTCTGCACCAGAGCAATGTCGTCGGTGATTTTGTAAACACCGGCGTCATCCATGTTTTCCATTCCCACAAGAAGATTGGGAGAATCGAATTTAGGAAGCTGTTCTATTATGCCCGCCAGCCTGGCAGGCTTGAGTTTGCCGGCTCAACCGGCACATGGTGCGTAATCAAGCAGCCTTATCTCTTTGCCGGAAGGAATTGCGCGCTCCGGCTGTGTGTGTCTTGGATTGTCATCCAGCTTGCCTGCAAGATGTTCACAGTAAGTAACTTCACTCTTCGAATGATGAAACTCTATACACAACTTGCAATTACCGTGACGAACACAATCCGCCGGACAGGGGCAGTTTTTCCCGTCGTATACTTTTATAGTCATGTACCGGTCCAGTTCATTACTCTCCAATTAGCAAAAACTGTTAAGCCCTGCTTTGTTTCTAAACCCCTCGAATTCGAGGGGTTTAAAAACTGGATTATTCAATTGCTCCCAAATGCCCAGAAATTCAATGGTATTTCGGTTTCTCATCCAATTCTGAATGATATGATCTGTGCGACCCTGTTCTTTGTAACGGGCAATATCTGTAATGCAAATATAGTCTTCCTCGTCTTTGACAAAGAGATAAATTTCCTTTTCCAGCACATTGATTTTTGTCACAAATATATTTCCCTCCCCCTACTATTCCATTATGTAGAGCTTCTGGAAATCTTCTGTAAAAAGATCAAACGCAAGAACGCCGTAGGGGCTCACATCCGCATCTGTGTAATATGCAGAATCAGGAAGGCTGATAACCACTTCTTTGATCTGGTTGCCCTCTGGAGAAACAACATCCCAGGTGTCTCCAGGCAGACCACCTCTGCAGCACCAGATATTCCCTTCACTGTCGACACCCAGAGCGCTTATGAACGGGTGGAACTCCGGCATGTTAACTATCGACTGTTCCGTATTACCCTCTCCATCAGAAACCATATATGAAACAGGCACTACTCCGGGAACCGGCGCAGAATCCGGAGCGGCTTCTCTTTGTCTCTGCGGAAACACAGAGATAGTATCCAGCGGTTGAGCCTCTTCTCCGTACACCTCAACCATCCAGCTCTCAGATTGAACTCTGCTGAGGTACAGCGTTCCCTCACCATCTGATGCCGCAACAAGATAGGCAGGAGTGAAATCAGTTGACGAATTTGACTCACCGAACCAGTTGAAATACTCGGTTACCTCCTCGCCTGTAACCGCGTTGTACCTGCTGAGCGAGTAATTTATACCAAAACCGTCATCGTTCATCTTCATTGTGAACCAGTAAGCGACTAATGTGGAGTCGTCGAATGGCGTAAGCTGCAGAGGAAGCCCACCCAGCCCCTCCATGGTCCAGCTGCTTACATAATCACCATTCCCGTCAAACACCGTTATTTTTCCCATGAGTTCCGCAACTACCACAAGTCCCGAAGAAAGCCTTGTCATCGCAAATGGATACTGAAACTCACCTGGCCCCTCGCCAAGTCTTCCGAAACTGTTCAGGAACACTCCGGTACTGTCAAAAACAGACACAGTACCCTTTAATCGATCCAGTATTGCAGGTTCCCCGCCCGGAAACATTGTGAAGTCGGCTATGGCTCCAAGCATGTAACTGCTGTCTCCCATAAGTACACCAATGGAATC
>JAGGYZ010000074.1 GCA_021162285.1 Candidatus Fermentibacteraceae bacterium | reverse complement strand
GACATGAGAGCACAGACAGGCTCGCATCCCCGTCACGGAGCCACAGATGTGTGTCCGTTTGTTCCTGTGAGCGGGATCACCATGGAGGAATGTGCTGATCTTGCCCGCAGACTTGGTAAGAGAGTGGGAGAGGAACTCGGTATTCCTGTTTACCTCTACGAATACGCTGCATCAAAACCGGAATGGGTTAAACTGCCGAACATCCGCGAAGGTGAGTATGAAGCTCTTTCGGACAAGCTGGGCAAAGATGAATGGAAACCGGATTTCGGACCCAACCAGTGGAACGATGCCACCGCACGAACTGGCGTGTGCACAATCGGAGCAAGAAACTTCCTCATTGCGTACAATGTAAACCTGAACACAACCGATGCCTCCATGGCAAAGGAAATTGCCCTGAACATCCGCGACACTGGAAGAACAAAGAGGACCAGTCAGTGGAAATTTACAAGGGATGACAAAGGAAACAAAGTAAAACAGGAAGGGCGCCTTAAAAACTGCAAAGCCTTCGGCTGGTTCATTGAAGAGTACAACACAGCACAGGTTACCATGAATCTCACAGATATTTCAATAACTCCCCTCCACACGGGATTCGAGGTAACAAAGCAAGAGGCTGAGAAACTCGGTCTCCGTGTAACTGGAAGTGAGGTTGTGGGTCTGGTTCCACTGAGTGCCATGATCAACGCTGGAAAATACTACCTGGAAATACAGAACCGTGCACTGATGAACATTGGAAAACAGGCAAAATCGGTTGGGGCACCTGAACGGGAGCTTGTTAACATCGCCATCCGCTCCATGGGTCTCAGTGATGTAGCCGAATTTGATCCCGATAAGAAGATCGTTGAATACATGATCGCAGACAGATCGGTTAACCTCTCCGGCATGACCTGCCGGGCCTTCTGCGATGAGCTCTCCATAGACAGCCCGGCTCCAGGCGGTGGAAGTGCTGCCGCTCTTATGGGTGCTGTGGGTTCAGCTCTGAACAGTATGGTTGCAAACCTTACGGTTAAAAACAGGAAATTCAAATCAAGCTGGGAAGAGATGCTCGAACTGGCTCCTGAAGCCCAGAACATCAAGGAGTTTCTTGTAAATGCAATTGATGAAGACACCAGAGCATTCAATGTGTGGATGGATACCATAAGGGCTAAAGGGGATGTTCAGTCGGCTGTGCGAGGCGCAGTTGAGGTACCCATGGGTGTTTTGTCAAAAACACCTGTGATTGCAGAGATGGCACTTGCCCTGGTTGAAAGGGGAATGCAGTCAAGCCTCTCCGATGCAGGAGTTGCAGCAGCTGCGGCTGTTGCCAGTGCAACGGGAGCCTACTACAATGTGATGATCAACCTTCCGGAAATACTGGACAAGAGCTACACAGAGAAAATCACACAGGAGGCGGACAGACTTCTTGACAAGACAAAGGAAGTTGCCGGAACAGTACACAGGAAGATAACAGCGAAGCTGAAAAATGAAAGCTGAAACAACAATGCAAAGAACGAACTTTGTCCCGAAAACTCTTCCATCTGCACTGAAACAAGATCTTCAGGAACTCTGCCATCAGGCCAGAGGCAACATTCTGAAAATGACAAGCCTTGCAGCCAGCGGCCATCCAGGCGGTTCGATGAGCAGTCTGGAGATATTCGCACTGCTGTGGAGCCAGGCTAATGTAGATCCGGCAAACCCGTTAATGAAAGGCCGTGACAGAATAGTTGTCAGCCACGGTCACACATCACCAGGGGTTTACAGTGTTCTTGGAGCACTGAATTTCTTTGACATTCACCAGGCACTGGTTTCCTTCAGACTGGCAGGAAGCGACTTTGAAGGACACATAGAAAGACATCTTCCAGGTATAGAACTCACCAGCGGTAACCTCGGACAGGGGCTCAGTGCAGCAATAGGTATGGGTATTGCCGATAAGAGCAACGGTGTAACAAACCACCTGTGGGTGGTGGCCGGTGACGGAGAAAATCAGAAGGGGCAGATTTCGGAAGCAAGAAGATTTGCATCCAAATACATGATGAACAACCTTACCTACATCATCGATCTCAACCACCTTCAGATCTCCGGCGACACGGTGGACATAATGCCGGTAAACCTGAGAGCAGAATTTGAAGCTTCCAACTGGGAAGTAGTATCAGTAGACGGCCACGATCTGAGCGCACTCTATCAGGTAATGCGTCCGGAAGGACAGAACAGACCAAGGCTTATTCTTGCTTCCACCGTAATGGGAAAAGGCGTTTCTTTCATGGAGAACAGAGCCGGTTTCCACGGCAGAGCGCTGAAGAAAGATGAGCTGAAGCAGGCCCTCATCGAACTGGGTGTGGAAGACAACATGAAGATTCTGGCCCGGGAGAGAAAAAACTACCTCCAGAGCGAAAAGCAAAGCTTCAGAGAAGAGCCGGTTTACAATCTGCTGAACACCGGAGAGGCAATTACCTATGGCACTGATCAGACAGAAGACAACAGAAGCGCGTGGGGGCGGGCACTTGTAAGCCTGGCGGATGCCAATCCCGACAACCTCCCTCTGGTGTTCGACTGTGACCTTTCCGGAAGCGTAAAAACGGCAGGATTCGCAAAGAAATACCCCGGACACTTCTTTCAGACAGGTATAATGGAACACCACACCGCAACCATGGCAGGCAGTTCCAGCCTGGCTGATAAAGTTGCATTCTGGAGTGATTTTGGTGTTTTCGCTGCAGATGAGACCTTCAATCAGCACAGGTTGAACGACATAAACCACACCAACCTGAAGGTAGTGGCAACCCACTGCGGACTGGACGTGGGCCCGGACGGCAAAACCCACCACTGCATCAAGTATGTAGGGCTGATGCGTGCCCTGCCGAACTACCGTACAATAGTACCGGCAGATCCGAACCAAACTGACAGAGCAGTTCGTTTCGCTGCGTCAAATCCCGGTAACTACTTCATTGCAATGGGCAGGTCAAAACTGCAGGTAATAACAAAAGAAGACGGCACGCCCTTCTTTGACAGAAACTACGAGTTCGTCTACGGCGCAGCAGATCATTTCCGGAACGGCACAGATGTGGCTATTCTTGCCATGGGTCCCACCTGCACCAATGCCGTACAGGCCTCAGAGCTGCTGAAAACAGCTGGAATATCAGCTGCAGTCCTGGGTGTAAGTTGTCCCACAGAAATGTCTGAAAAAACAATAGATAACCTCATGAAGTTCAAACACATCTTCACAGTAGAAGACCACGACACCCAGACAGGTCTTGGTGCGGGTATAGCCCTCGTTCTGTCTGAAAGAGGAGGCACCCCGCCTCTCACCAGGATTGGTGTAACCCACTACGGCGCAAGCGGAGACGCGGAAGATCTGTACACCCTTCAGGGGCTTCAACCGGAACAGATCGTAGAATCAGTGATACAAAAGCTGACCTGACAGGCTGAACTCTGCTACCGGCGTTATGTTCGGATAACTACGAATGGGGTGTAGTATGCTGCTGGCTCTCATAGCACTTGTTTCAGCTCCGGTCTGGCCGGATACAGTACCTGCTTTCAGCCTTGAATTCGATCAGAGCCAGTGGGAGTATGCATGCGATCACTACTGGCAGGACATTTACATACCAGCTCAACTCAGTGTGAATGGCTTCACCTACCAGTGTCAATTCCGTATCCGCGGGGCAACCAGCAGGGTGCTTCCCAAAAAATCTATCAAAATCGAGCTGCCCCAGGGAATGTACCTGTTCGGGCAGAATGAATTCAACATGAACGCGGAGTATGTCGATGTAACAAGGATCCGGGAGTGCCTTTCCTATCTCTACTACAGCCGTACCGGTCAGACAGTCCCTGAAGTTCACTTTACTGAAGTGGTCTTCAACGGAGAGACACAGGGTGCCTACCTGTCTGTACAGGATATTGACAAAGAGTTCCTGCTGCACACTGACCTGCCTGATGAGGCGGTGATCTACAAGTGTACAG
>JAGGYZ010000107.1 GCA_021162285.1 Candidatus Fermentibacteraceae bacterium | reverse complement strand
ATCCTGTATTGCAAGTACTTCAAGATCACCATCTCCATCTGTGTCGCAGATCGAAGCTGTAGAACTTGTTGAGTATTCATCACCCCAGACTGTGATCCATGCATGACTACCGTCGTTATTTCTGGCATAAAGAGTGACTATATGCCACACATTTACGGCATGCTGTCTTCCTGTGACATATTCGTTTAGCCCATCATCATCGAAATCACCGGCGACAGGGGAAGATAGCGCAAACCATCTTGCGTTCTCATTGAGAACACCTGACCACCCGCTAATGCCGGAACCTCCCGCTGTAAATCCATTGCACCCATACGGATGTACTGCAAGTATCTCCGGAGCAGACGATGAAACACCTGAAAGATTAACGATGGCAGGTGATGCCAATACATCAGGGTCGCCTGAACTCCACCCGCCGTCTGCCGGCCAGCCGGGCATTGAAGTGCCGTCATCATCAAGCACATCAACCCAACCGTCTGCACTCTGAATGATTACATCAAGGTCACCGTCAAGGTCGATATCTGCAAGCTTGGGGGAGCCAAGTACCTCGTCGTGTACCGGAACCGTCCACTCCAGACCTGTTTCAAAACCAACGGAAAGAGAATGGTGTGTGTCATAGGTGGGGCCTGGTACACTACCTGCTCCCTCGGGGTCCATGAGTTTCAGCCCGTCTGTATCGGTGGCAGTAACTGACAGAATGTACGAGCCATCCACTTCCTCTGCAGGCAGTGTAACCACACCTGTCCATGTGTCATTCTCCACTACTGAACTGCTCCACTGACCACTGCTAACAGACAGAGGACCAAGAACAGCGGAAAGAGAGCCTGTATTCATCGACTCGGTAAATAGCAGAATCACCTGAAGCTCCGCCCCTGCCGAAGCCGGGTTGTTAATCGAAACATCAAGCTCTGCTAAAAGATCGTTCGGCTCCCACAACCCGTGGTAGTAGGGGGTGTCTGTTTCAAGATCGATTATGGAAACTTCCTGAAGTGCCGGGTGGAAGTTGTGGAGTTCGCAGCAAAGGTATTCAGATGTGTCGGGAAAAGTAACATTCTCGTCGTGGGCGTAGCACTTTACACCAAGTTTGTAGGGGCTATCAGGAAAGGCTGCCAGAACAGGGTTAACAGTTTCACCTGAAAACAGGTGATTGCTGTTAGTCTGCCAGCAGTTTTCCTCGATATTATCAATTCCGAGATTTTCCCAGCCCTGGGCATTTCCGCAGTTGGAAAGGCAGACAACAAGCCCTTCATGATCAAGCCCTGAGGGTATGTAGGTAAACATATCCCTCAGATCATCCATATCCCATTTGAAGTACAACTGCCAGACTTTTTCATTCTCCTCATTATTCAGTGGGCAGTTGAAGTTAACCAGGTATTTGTTTACCAGCAGCTGCAGGCCGGACACTGTTGAACGCTGTATGTTCCATTCAATTCTTTCAGCGGCAAGATCATTCCTGCCGCATTCAGGGGTTGTTGTTTGCCCCACACCACTTAACCCGAATCCAAAGAAAACATCAACAGCACCGTTGAGATTGTTCTGATCAAGTGTGATTGCCTGAACATCTGCCGGATCATTGGGCCAACCGAAGGGAACAGTGTTTTCAAGGAAGAAGTACTCAAAGGCAGGAGCGTACCCGGACGGATTGAATGTCCAGGTGAAGTTTGCTCCGGTGGGAGCAGGAGTAAGGTAATCAAGTGGGTTGACATAACACCAGTTGCTAAAATCCCAGTCGGTCCATGCGAAGTGGGTATGGATTGTTTGAACATGGGGATTCATGGATGAAATTGTATCGCCCCTGCTGATTGGATCCCACAGATGCCATCCGTATGGAGGATCTGGACGAGGATCATTCAAGTGTTCATATGCCCAACCGAAGTCTTCGTGAGCAAACTCTCCTGTACCAGGTGTTGTTACCACCACCCACTCATGTGGATCAGAGGGATCCGGCAATTCCGATTCGAACCAATACGAAATAACAGCGTTGTCAATAACACAACGGACATCAGAGCAAATCGGTGACTCCGTGTACGAGTCAATATCAATTCCTCCATGAAAAAGCCCCGAATACCAGTTGTTTTGGGGATCGCCGTAACTGTTCATCAGAGTTTTTGTCGAGTCCATCATTACTGCTGTTGTTCCAACAGGCCACGGAATCATAGTTGGTTCGTTGGCATTGGAAACAGTTGAGATAAAGCAGATCAGGAAGAGGATCGCATTAAGAAAAGTGTTATTGTGTTTCATGAGAATCACCTTCCCTCAATCTGCATTACAATCAGTGGAAGGTTATAGACGTCCGCATATCCGCGTGCCGAAGGATATCCACAGAAATCATCTGAAGGATTAACGAATAAGAAATAGCCGCCGGGGGAAATATCAGTTTTGAGGTCAAGGCATGACTCAAGTTTGTGGAGCTGACAGCTATATATAGCGCTGTCATCAACATATAGTGTTAGATAATCAGCGTCGCTTGCCTGGTATGATCTTCTGGTTGTAAGTGTCGTACAACTTGCATCGTTAGAGCAACATACAATTGTAAAAGTTTTTTCATCAGAGGGAAGAGGCTCTGTTTCTGTGTAGATATGCACCTGATCGCTGGACATGTTTAGAATTCTGCCGGTTGTTGATCCGCCAAGGCATAGGGTGCCGTCATCAGGAGAGAAATTATAGACACCTGTATAGCGATCGTAGAATCCTACGGGTTTGCTTACTACCTCGCATGTTCCATTCCAGCAGTCAATAAGGCAGGTGTTTACTCCATATGCTGTGTGGCAGAGGTATTGTCCGTCTGAAGAAATTGTGGGCCTCCAGCACCAGTCTAAAGGCACAGATGGAATTATTGTTCTCTGAAGGTTTCCATGTTCATCAAACACATACACTGGTGTTTGTGTGTTATCTGCACTGCGTTCATCAGGGCGGTAACAACTCAGAACCACGGTTGAACCATCTTGAGATACAGCAACGCTGTATTGTCCGGGTTCTTCAAGGAAGGCTTCTACGAATGTGCCATTCGGGTACATGAAGCAAGCGTACGAAGGGTTCTGACGGTTGTAGATTGAATGTCCACCAGACACATAAACACTTACATCTGCACTTCGTGAAGTAGAGATGTTAAATGCAGGTACGGCAATGTTCCCCGCTTTTCTGCCAAATGAGTTTAGAATCATCCCGCTGGTACAAGTTTCTGCCCCAATTGGCCGTTCAGTTTCGTTAGTATTAACTGATTCAGCAGGATTCACTATCATATGTTCCCGCCAGTAGAGTTCTCCGGGAAACACAGCATCGGCATCAATGTGAACCGGGTTTCCCGCCGGGTTGAAAAAGGTGTGTGTGTTCTGGGCAATCGCCGCTCTTACCCTGCAGTCAAGCCAGTACCGGTCTTCCCAGGGGATGGTTGTGTCTTTCAGAATCTCTTCCAGCCACGGCATTGGGTAACCGTCTGTAAGGGAGGCTTCAAGGTCTTCAATTGTTTCAGCCCTGAACAGTTCCGTTACCTCAAAGTTGTCGTAATCGGTAAGTGGCAGTGTTTCTTCGTCTGAACGGGGGATGTACTGATTCATCCATGCCTGCTCAGCAATGGACTGAAAGCTGTCTGTAATAGCACCGCTGTATGACGGAACTGCTGTTGTTAAGAGAAGTGCAACTGTGCAGAGGGTTGTTATTCCTGTTTTCTTTTGAATTCCTGATTGCATTCTGATCCTTCCATTCCTTTGAAACTTGCGAAACATCAGTTTGTATTGAATCACT
>JAGGYZ010000257.1 GCA_021162285.1 Candidatus Fermentibacteraceae bacterium | reverse complement strand
TCCCGGCGGAGGTCCGTTATCAGGACGGCGGAAAACACTTCCCGCATTGGGAACATCAAGGGGAAACTTCTGCCTTCTAAGCCGCAGAATCTCTCTGGCCTCCCTGCGAAGTTCACCACTGTTTCCTGCTGCCCTGGAGAGCCGCAGCGTCGCGCCAAGAACAACTGTATCTCTTCGTTGAAACACACTTGTTCTGTAACCGAAACCGCATTCATCAGCTGTAAGATACTCAATTGCACCGCCAGGATGAAGCACTCTGACCTCTTCTATAAGCTCGGAAACACTTGATCCGTACGCACCTGCATTCATAAAAACAGCTCCGCCGACAGTACCGGGAATACCCACGGCAAACACAAGGCCGGAAAGACCGGTGGAACAGGCAGCCCCGGCTACAGAGGGAAGGTGCGCGCCGCCGCCGGCGGTAACCAGGTTACCTTTGAATGAAAACTCTGTAAAATCCCCTCTCAGTAAAACAACAACACCGTGCCACCCTTCAGACGGTGCCAGTGTGTTGGATCCTTTTCCGAGAATTACCCATGGAAGTGATTTTCCCCGAAGCAGGTTCAGTACCTCTGCAAGTTCCTGTTCCGATGTTACAGTACAGGAAGCGGTGTAACCGCCTATACCCCATGTTGTGAGATCTGAAAGTCTGATTACTTTGAACCGGTCCGGTGCGGCTTCCAGAGCTTTGTCAAATATCATTTTCTGTAATCACCCCCGCGAAGCCCGATCAAACATGCCCCCACCGCAAGATAGGTAAACAGAACCTGCGGCCTGCCGTGTTTCTCCATAAAACCCAGCACTGCCCGGTAAACCGGCGCAGCAAGAGCTGCCCCTGCAAGTATTCTCATGGGAAAGAGATGTACAGGTTTTGAAAAAACAGGTGCCACCCAGCGGCTTCCCAGAAGCCCCTGTATCCCAGGGTGTTTTTCCAGTGTGTACTTCAAGCCGGTGCCACCGTACTCAAGCATTTTCCCGGAGTGCTGGGTTACTGTAACGCTGTCCAGATGGTTGACCGAAACAAGCGGGTCCCAGTAAAAGGAAACACCCATCTGCTTCAATCTGTACCCCATCTCCGTATCCTCGCCTCCGTAACAGTCTATGGCAGTATCGAATCCACCGGCCTGTTCCAGCAGGGTTGAGGTAACAGACAGATTCCCGGTGATGAAATAATTCCACGGAAACTCTCCAGAGGGAGAATCCCCCATGGCCCGGGTATCAAACCATTTCTGCCATGGAGTTGCAGTTTCACTCCAGGCGTTTATCCTTCTGCCCATCACAACATCCGCACCGGTTTTTTCTCTTACTGCCAGATGCTCCCTCAAAAGGGAGGGACCAAATTCCAGGTCGCCGTCCATAAGCAGAGCTACGGAAGCTTCGGAAGCCATATACGCGCTGTTTCTTGCAGCAGGTCTGTTTCCTCCAGGATTCATTGCCACAATTTTCACTGAACACAGGTCAGGCAGACTTCCAAGCTCCTGCAGAAATTCCTCCTGCACAGCAAGGTCACTTCCATCATCCACTATCACCAGTTCCCATGGTCTTTGAAGATCCTGTGCCGCAAGGCTTGCAAGAAACTTTCTGAATCTGTCACCGCCGTTTCTTACCGGAACCTGTACGGAAATATCAAAGCTCATGGCTGTCTCCCCCTGGTGTTTCAAGCACATCGCCGGTTCCCAGTGTCCTGAGCACATTGATAACAGTCACCGTCACTGCAGTACCTGCAAGAATAGCAATCATCCTGAGCACAGGGGACATACCGGACAGTGGCCCGGAAAACACAGGAACAATCACCATTATCACCACAGCCGGAAAACTCACGGGAAAAACCTTTCTTCCTATCCAGAACAGAGAAAGTGCCATGAACATGTTTGTTGCCAGCGTTGCGAAAGCTGCTCCAACCGCACCTGCCACCGGTATGAGACGAAGGTTGAACCCTATGTTCAGAACTGCACCGAAAGCGGTCATCCAGCCTATGTACTTCGTTTGACCGGTGAGCAGCGGCGCAGTCTGCGAAATTGTGAAGAGGGCATACATTGCTGCAGACCCGGCAATCCACGGAAGAACCCTGGCAGCAGGAAGCCACGCTGCCCCACCGAAAACCGATACGATCTCGTTGGACAGTATTGCAAGAACCATGGCTGCCCAGTTTACTGTAATCATGAACAGAAGACCGCTTCTTCCAAGCTCGTCCATTCTTCCGCCCTGTTTTTTCTTCCTGAAGATATACCGGTGCCAGGCCATGCTGAACCCCAGTGTCAGCGGTGCCAGTATAAGAACTGCTCTCCCTGCCCATTCGTACCATCCGCTCTGTGCCATATCTGTAGAAATTGTTCGGAGCATAAACATATCGGCGCTGGAAAGAACAAGCAGTGCAAGGCTTGCCGGTACAAGGGGCAGGCTGAATGCCAGCATTGTTCCCGAAAGATGCTCCGGCGGCTTTTCCCCTGACGATTTTCCCGTAAGTCTCCACATAAACAAAAAAGAAAAAACCACAGCCAGAACGGTTGGTATCCATCTGGCCTCAAGAAAAGACTTTACAGCACCTCCGGCAACAGCCGTTCGAAGCAGAAAGAACAGCAGAACCAGCGACAGCATGCCTCTGGCGAACTGAATAGCAAAGTAAGTGCCTGCCATTCCCTGTGCTCTCGGCATTGAAAGAGCAACCTGCAGCAGAGCAACAGCTCCGCCCAGGGCAAGTGCGTGGAGGAACAGTGATGCATCTGTGACATGAAGCAGACCGGCAATTTTATCGCCAAAGACAGCAACAAGTACCGCCGACACAAAAAGAGGGGCAAGAGGAAACAGAATAGAACGCACAAGAACAGCCCGGTGGGCATCTGTACGGTGCCATGCTCTGATTATTGATGCCGGAAGACCAAGAACCACAATACCTGCAATTATCTCACTGACAATTCTTATCACACCCAGCTCTCCGGCCTGTTCCGGTGTTAGAAATGTACTCATAAACGGCAGGAAAGCGAACTGTACCAGACCGCTTACCACCATTGCCAGTGCGTATAAAAGGGTTTCTTTAGCCAGATCTCTCTGCCCTGTATGCGGCATTATTCAGCCCACCCCAGCTCTGCATATCTCGCGTGCATCTGACTGGCAACAGTTTTCCAGTGATGTGTTTTTCTTATCCAGCCAGGGCCTGATGCGGCGTATCTTTCGCGGAGCTGCCCATCAAGGATCAATCTGCGGAGAACCGCTTCCAGATCATGAGGTTCAGCAAGTGCAAACGGATGATCCGGTATAAAGTCCTGATAGGCCTGCGACAGGTTGGTAACAGTACAGACTCCCATGGCCAGACTCTCCAGGGAGTTGACACCGTAGCCCATGTCTCCGCTGGCGATCTGGTCTATTGCTATGTGACACTGTGATTTCAACCTCAGAGCCTCCTGATGAGGCATGTTCTCTATAAGAACCATTTCAACGGGCAGTGTTTCAGAAAGCTTCTCTACGACCTTGATAATTGTGTCTGTACCTTTCACCGACCTTATTCTGGGAGCGTGACAGATCTTTATAATTTCTCCCGAAGGGTTTGCAGGGGGAACCAGGGAACTGTCGAAGGGCAGAAACAGGTACTCCAGCTCATCGTACCTCTGGAACAGATCAAATTCGCAGGTGGTATGAAGCTCTGTGACATCCCACACCGGTTTTATAGCCCCCCTCATCCGCAGATCAAGACCGTGGTAGTTGGAAACTATGTGCTTTCCTGCGGCTCTCAGCTTCTTAACATCTCTTCCATCTCTGAAAAAACTCATTCCCCCTTCAAGAACATGTATGTCAAAATCGGAGAATCCATACTTTCTGTAAGCTCTTTTAACAAACGGAGACCACAGCAGATCCCGAAGGGGCATCAGTATTCGCTCTGCTCCTGAAGGTTTCCAGAATATCCTGTTTGTTGTTCCTGTAAACGGTACCCGGAGACTCCCGCTTCGTATAAGTCTCTTTACCTTCCACAGCCACTCCATTGGCCCGACGAAAGGCAGGTTCAGACAGATGTCTTCCGGATACCGGTTCTTCGCCCTGTAGAAAGTTACAAGCCTGCTCTCGTGCCCCAGGGCACGATGTCCCTGTACAAACAGTGTAAGGATCCCGGTGTAATTCTGCGGAGACAGGTGAAGAATTTTCATGCCCTTTTCCACCTCTTCCCCTTCTCCGCATACAACAGCAGAGCAGCGCCGGCGGCCATCTGCACCAGAGCACCGGGTATTCCGGCGGCGTGGTAGCCAAGCAGGTCGGGGTGTGTAAAATCGGGATGGAGTACTGTGTGCAGCAGAGGTGACCTGCGCGGCGACCACACAACGGCCTGCCTTGACTGGGAGTCAAATTCATCGGCACCCAGACGCTGTTCAAGGGCATTGGTATCGGTGATACCTGCAGCAATAGTAATTAGTACAGACACCGTGGCAAGCACTTTGAACAGCCTGCCGCCTGTCCCCGGACGCATGAGTGGCATGAAAAGAACCGGAACAACCATGAACAGAAATCTCGGCCCCCAGCCTGTTCCCCCTGTCCAGTCATGAAGAAAACCGTGAAGAACAAGGGAAAAGACAAAAGGGCTCCAGAACCGCCAGTCTCCACAGTAAAAAATAGCAAGGATAGTAAGCGGAGCATACCAGAACAGCCCTTTGCCCGGGCTCAGCAGAAGCCCGGGAATTCCACGGCTGAACATATCCAGAGCAATGGCAGGGTCCTGGGAATGTCCATCTGAAAGAACAGAGCCGAAACGATAGAAGTTGTATCCGAGAATTCCCAGAACAAAGGGGAATGCCCCTGCCGCTGCAAAAGCAAACTTCTCCGGATTTTTGTTTTCCGTCCAGTAAACAGGCAGAAGAACAATTGAATCAGGACGGACCAGAAGAGCTGCACCCAGTAGAACCCCTGCGGCAAACGACCTGTCTGTCTGCATCAGCCACGCTCCCCACAGAGCCAGGGCTGCAGCTGTTGTAACATCGTAGGGCATTCTGCCGTAGATAAGGGCCATAGCGCCCACCATAACCGCAAGAAATCTGTTCAATCCAACAGGACCCATAAACCCCTCGGCCAGCTTCTTTACAGCAAGAACAAGAAGAACACTTGCAACTGCGCCTGCAAAAGCTGCCGCCACCTTACCGGCTGCAAGCCCCAGAACCAGCCCTATTCCC
>JAGGYZ010000242.1 GCA_021162285.1 Candidatus Fermentibacteraceae bacterium | reverse complement strand
TCGGCACATACCTCATACACTAATCCCGGCAGAGCTGAAAGCCTTGCCGGGATATGTGTATCTGAAACAACAACTATTTTCAAAACCTAGCGGATCTTCTTCTTATGTCTGTTAGCGCGTCTTCTTTTTTTCCGTTTGTGTGTAGCAATTTTTTTCCGCTTGCGTTTTCTTCCGTTTGGCATCTACTTCTCCGCCTTTGCGACATTGTTCTTCACTGTCTTTGAAAATTTGAAGAAGGGCACGTGTCTGCGGGGAACTGCAACGGGCTCTTTAGTATGAGGGTTGCGAGCCATTCTGGGGTTTCTTTCAACCACTTTGAATGTACCGAAACCGCGTATTTCAATATGCTCGTGATCATAGAGAGCGTCTCTGACTTCAACAAAGAACTGGTTGACAACAGACGCAACTTCCTTCTTGGTGAGACCGGTCTCGTCTGAAATGTTGGCAACGATATCTGCCTTGGTCATTTCTTCCTCCTGTTTCTTTGTGCGTTACTATTTGCAACACTGACATCTATAACTAATAGGTTGTCTAAATTCCCTCACTTGGAGCAGGTAAGATAGACAATAGCACTACGGTATGCAACCCCTTGCTGCGCTTCTTGAAAGAGAACCGCCACTGCACCCAGCGGCGGTTCTTATGGTGGAGCTGGCGGGAGTCGAACCCGCGGCCCCTTGACTGCCAGTCAAGTGCTCATACCAACTGAGCTACAGCCCCACTGCAAAGCGACCGTATAATAATATGAACCTGTTCTGCGTCAAGTGCTCAAATGTCCATCTGCCAGAAAGTACCGCCCATGGGTTTCCTTACAAGACCAGGTGACATCGGGGCGACAACAAGCTCAATTGTCATGGAAACCGTACCGTTAAACAGATGTCCCCCTGTTGCACTGAAATTGTGGTCGGCAAACGATACATGAAGATGCACAAATGGAGCTCCCTCCTTCATGGATACACTGCCCTGAAGAGAGAGAATTTCACATGACTCACTCTCTTTTTTAACGGTGTAGTCTGTTCCGTTGTAGCGTCCTATTTCCATATCACGGAGCATACCAATGCCACAGAGTATTGCTGCCGATTGAACATCTTTCTCCACGCACCACGCGGAGAGGCTTTCCATGAAGTCTTCCCCTTTATCAAACCTGAGTACAACTATACCATTCTCTCGTTTCAACTCTTTCACTGTATTGCCTTTCTTTCCTTTACCTGTTTCAGTGGACGACAACAAGGCGGGTTTTTAAAACATCACCTGCTGAAGTGGTCAGTCTTACAAAATAGATTCCTGCTGGATTGTGCTCCGCCTGCCAGCTGAACACACCCTGGGTACTTTCCAGAAACTGGTGTGAAACGGTTCTGCCAGCCAGATCAACTATGGAAATTTCACCGGTTGTTGACTGGGGTATAGACCAGGTGACAGAAAGGTTACCGACAACCGGGTTGGCTGAGTTTAGAGAAAGAGAAGGATATGTTACCTGACTTCCCTCGCCAATACCCAATGTGTATACCGTATGCATTCCTGTAAGAAGTACCTTGTCTCTGGCCCACACTGTAAGCCTCACCCCAGTCGGAACTGCAGGCAGCGGTTCTGCCCAGGTAAGCGTTACACTGCCTGACGCATCTGTAATGCCCACAGCGTAGGTCACCGGGTTGTCCCAGTCTCCCTGAAGCAGACAGACCCTTGCATTTTCCAATGGTGATCCGCCTGACGAAACTGAAACTGTGAGGTCCTGATCTCCTTCGCACAACACAATGCTCTGTATTTCCATTTCCTCCGGAACAGTGGTGTACATAGGCAGTTCAGGGTCGCCGAACAGCGTGTTGCTCTTTGCTATCCAGTCGTAGTGGGTGTCCGAGGGAACAAGTGAAATGAAGTCGTCTTTGGCCATCATGTAGGCCACTCCCAGAAGATACATATCGTCGACAAAGAAGTTTGCAAAAAATTCCTGATCAACCAGTTCACTCCACTGATCACCTGGCTCTGCCGGCTCTCCCCAGCCGTATCTGGTGTTCATAATACAGAAACCGCCACCACCTGGAGATCTTATCCAGGCCTCGGCCAGGCATGTACCGGTATCAAACGAACCGGAAAGACAGGCGATGGTGTTCCAGATTGTGGGACGGCCATTCTGTGAAATATTTGTAAGCCCCATGAACTCTGTTGTGTACAGCGTTCCGGAACCTATTGAAACAAGGGATTCGCTTCCGTGACCGGCGTGGTTTACAAAGTGCATTCCGGTGTTGAGCATAGTCATTGTGGCAGCATAGCTCTGGGTACCTGTGTCCTCATACAGCTTGGTTATAGTCCAGGATGGAGGTGTGTAGAGTGTGTCAACCTTTTCTTTACCGGCGGAGCCGGGGCAGTAAGGGCTGCTCCAGAGAACTTCCGTGGTAAAGCCCATGGAGTTGTACCAGTCTGCAGTATCCGGAGCATTTTCCCAGACAAGAACTTTGTTTACGAATATCTCCGCTTCAGCTGCGGTTTCAACAGAAGCTCTACCCAGAACATAGTCCGGATGGTAGTCCATGTTGTCCTCACCGTTAAGCTCTCCCCATGTTCCATCACCGTCAAGGTCCCAGGCATCCACCCCTGGTGCCGTATCGTTCATGTCCTGATAGTAAAGATCTGAAGCGGGATCCCCGGTCAATCCTTCCGCAGTGGCATAACAGTTTCTGTGGGGAACCCCCGGTGTATCACCTGCAAGAAGAATGTACGTAGGCGGAGAGTCCTGATAGATATCTTCCAGGAAGAATCTGAGTTTCTGGGCATCGTCCACACCTGAATACATGTCTGTGATGTAGGACATGTTTACTATCTTTGCAGGAATACCCTTCTGTGTTTTCCACTCTGCCAATGGTTCAAAAGCACTGGCAAGTGCATCGTCTGCAATTATCAGATATTCTCCCCATGGAAACTCGGAGGAGAGAGGGACTGAGGGAATGTCCGCCGGGTTGATTACAGATGAGGCAACTATCGCCGCAGCGACAGCAGAACCGGAAACACCCCTTGAAGGTACGGTACCGCCGTTATAGTGATAGAACAGCTGCATCTGTACATTCTCCACCCAGTAAAGATCATGCGTTTCAGGATTCCAGGATACCGGAGTCAGAACAAGGTCGGCAACTGGGAATCCCATCAGTGTACCCTGTTGTCCCAGTCTTACCGACACCGTTACAGGTCGGGAGAAAGCTGCCTGATCAGCAGGTGTAATTAAAAATTCCGCTGGAGCCGAAATGGGAACTCCCGCCTGTGCAGGCATAGGTGTGCAATTGTATGACAGAGGTTGTGCATCAGCCTGTACAATCCTTACACTGTCTGCCACAGCACCCTCAGGGAGAGCAACGGTAAGTGGAACTCTGGGGAAAAGAGGAGCTCCGGGAACTCCCGTGGACGGTGCACCTGTGAGCACAACCCTTTCTCCAAGAAGAGTATCAATTATTCTGGGAGTACTCTCAGATGACCAGCTCAGGTTGAGAATACCTCCGGTTAGAACAAATGCAAGAACAGCCTGAAGCATGTTAAACCTCCATAAGAACTACCAGTGAATTTCTTCCAATCAAATGTTCCAGAAGAACTTTCGTAATTATCGTAAGGGGAACCGCAAGAAAGATACCAAGCAGACCCCAGATATAACCCCAGATTATCACACACAGCAGGATAGTTACTTTTCCGATAGGAAGCACATCGCCGAAGTAATTAGGCTCTATTACATTTGAAACAATGTTGTTGATGATCAGAACTACAGCGGCGGCAATCACCCCCTGCTGTATCCCATGAACCGACATCACATAAAGAGCTATCATTACTCCGGCGGCAAGTGAACCAAAAAACGGTATGAAGTTAAAAACCATAGCAGTGGTTCCCCATATAATAGCTTCGTCCAGCTGGAAGCCCATTACTATCAGAGCCACTCCGATCAGCAGCCCGGTAAGGGCACTTGTAACCAGTTTTGCAAGAAGGTACTTTCTGGGAACCCTTTCAACACCGCCAATGAGTTCCTGGTATCTCTGGAAAGTGGCTGTATCCATCTTTTTGATTTTCTTCGAGAATATCCTTCTGCCATTTACCATAAAGACAGTCAGCATCACAATTATGACAGTGTTGAACAGTGCGCTGGATACAGACCCTACCAGCCCGGCGGCAGTTGGGGCGATGGAACTGAGAGAGAACGAAGAATCATCCACAACCGCCGGTGGTGCTTCCCCTGCAGTCTCTGTGCTGTCTGTTTGAAATGGTACCTGCTCTAAATCTTTCATGCCCAGACGGCTGTAGATATCCGGAATCCATTCCGTCTGTGCTGTTTCAACAAAATCAAAAACTGGAGTTACAACATTACTCACCATGTCATCCTTGCGACCTACCATCATGCTCATGGTTCCGTAGATGAGAAAGAAGAAAACAGACGCTATGAACAGCGCCATAACCAGGACAAGGGCGGTACCTATCACATCAGCAAGACCTGACTGGCTCTTATCGCTTCTCCTGCTGTACTTTCTGAACACCCTTCTGAGAAGGTTGTCTACCCAGCGCGTGGTATTCTTAACTGCGGGAGAGATAAGAAGAGCAAAGAAACCGGCAATTGCGATCTTAACAAATATAGGAGCACCCAGTTTCATAACTACAGCAATGATAAGTATCGCAACTGTGCTGAGAGAAACTTTGAACAGGTCAACCCTTTTCTCTGTCATAATTCAACTCCATACACTTCCGGCCTCCTGTCTTCAAGACATGAAATCCGGGATCTGACTCTGTCTACTTCGCCCATCTGAACATCAAAATCTCTTACAAATTCATCCACATCGGTCCACTCCAGCATTTTACCCGAGGGCGAAGCAATCCCGCCGCCGCCTCCGAACTTCACTCCCAGATGATCTCCACCGATGTTGCATCCGACAAAGAAGATCTGAGCCTCCCCTGCCCTGGCTCTGATAAAGCTTCTGAACAGCTCCAGCCTGGGCTGGGGCCACTGTGCTGGAAGAAAGACAATTCTGGCTCCACCAAGCGCATGCAGACGGAACAGTTCTGGAAACCTCAGGTCGTAACACACAGAAGCTCCGGCAGTTACTCCATTGAGCTCAAATGTTCCGGAAGGGATTCCCGCAGTAAACACGGTATCCTCTCCCATGGTTTTAAACAGATGAACCTTCTGGGTGGTGTGAATCAATTTACCGGCCCCGTCCCATACAGGAAGCATATTCACCGTTCCCCTGTCTGTTCTTACCGGAAATGTTCCTCCCACTACAGATACACCGGTTTCTGAAGCTGCCTGTGCAAGCGGACTGTTTTTCAGGTCTTCAACGGAGATTGCGGCATCAGGTATTCTATCAAGCACATAACCGATGGAAAACAGTTCCGGCAGAACAAGAACATCAGGTAGAGGAGAAAGACCCATTACACGGACGGCACTGTTAACACAATGATCCCAGTCTCCTGCAACAGGCAGCTCTGCAAGTCTTACAATCATTCCACTGTCTCCATTCTTTCAGTGGACAAATATAGGTATTGTCTCGACTTTTCGCATTAAGCTCTCTGCATTGTATAATTCCTGTGTGCGAGCAAACAATTTTTGTATACAGAAATTTCGAAAGGTAGAAGAATGAGTGCTATAAGCAAGAGGTGTACAGACATGCAAGCTTCCCCCATAAGGAAACTTGTCCCATACGCAAACGCGGCAAAGGCAGCTGGAACTTCTGTTTATCATCTGAATATCGGACAGCCTGACATTCCCACCCCTGATGGATACTGGAATGCACTTAAGGAAAACATGCCTGAAGTGCTCGCCTACGGTCCCAGCCAGGGTCTTCCAGTGCTTCGAAAAGCCATTGCGACCTACTACTCCCG
>JAGGYZ010000286.1 GCA_021162285.1 Candidatus Fermentibacteraceae bacterium | reverse complement strand
GCCTCCAGGGGGTTGGGGTTTTCAAAGGGCGCCTCGTTAAGGGCTTCCGTTGCCTGTGTGTTCCACAGGAAGCTGCCCAGAGGGGTAATTCCCAGTGCCGGTGTTGGCAGCGAACTGCAGAGTTTGCCCAGTGTGATGTTAAGAGCCTGCCACAGGTCTTTGTGCCTGGTGCCGCGCCGCTTTTCGGCAAGGTTTCTTATTCTGGTTATAGAGTAATACCTGTTGTACCTGTCTTTTGCGTCATCGGTTGCGTCAGGGTAAAGAAGCAGGTTTCTTGATTCGGCAGTAAGAAGAAAGATCATTCTGTAAACTGCCCTCAAAAGCTGTCTGTAGTAGTTCTGTTTGTAAGCTTCACTGTCTCTGAGCTTGTTTCTGATGTGCCGGTTGTTCAAAAAACCTCTGCCAAGGGCTTCAATTGCCTGCTTTACACCTGTTCTGAGCGAGTCGAGGGCTCTTATGCCGTCTTTCTTTGCTGTCTGTGACCAGGCTTCAATTATCTGTATCTGCTTTTTCCCTGTTTCTTTTTGCTCTGTTGATTTTTCTTCTGCCGCTGTTGTTTCATCTGTTGTGAATCTTGATTCAATGAATCTTGATTCTGTGAATCTTGATTCGTGGCAGATCAGGTAAAGCAGAACAAAGTCACTGTAGATTTTACCGTCCATCATCTTCTGCAGGTCAAACTCTATGTATGCCTGGCGGGTCATGCTGGCGTTTTCCCGAAGTACCCTTAGTTTAAGCCCGTTGGTCAGTATTCCCCAGAGCGGGGTCTGTGTTTTGTTCAGATACTCCTGAAACATTGAATGGGGTATCTGCCTTGTTCTGCCGGGAGTTCTGTGATCGAGTTGTATCTGTGTGCCGAGAAGATGTATTGGCACATTGTCTCTGGTGTGTGAAATGGGATAGTCTTTACCGTCTATTGTCTGCTTTTCTGCCCTTTTGAGGTTGCCGTAATCAAGCTCTCTGAACAGGGGAATAAGCCACTTTTCTCTGGTCTGGGCTGTTGACGGGTTTTGTGTTTTAGTGAAATGCTCCCACTGAACCTGCAGGGTGTTCCATGCTCTGCTGATTACCTCACCCATCTTCTGGCCGGAGTGGTTGTAGTCTTGAGGTTTTGTTCTTTCCACTTCACCCGTTTTGCCTGCAAGTTTCATAAGGAAGCCTGATGGAAGAAGCGAGCCTCTTGTTGTTATGGTTTCAAAGATGCTTGTGTTACGCATTGTTTGCTCCCCCCGGTGCAGGGAGGAAGATGTAGATTCCCAGAATGTCCGGCGGCTCCTGAAGGGTTATGGTTGCCCTGTTTCTGCTCTTTGCTGCAGCTCTTACACGGGTGTGGGAGTTGAGGATTTCTTTACCCCTGTTTTTTGCAATAGCGGTTACTGTTTTTTTGAGATCTTCTTCCTTCTGTGTAACTTTTGTTATGGCCTGCTTTGCAAGGTCGGGGTTTACCTGCGCCTGCGGTTTAAGGGTAAGAAGAGCTTCCGCTTCCTGTTTTGTAAGGATAGTGGGGTTGTCAGGTGTGCCTGTAAAAGCTGTGAGCTGTGTGTCTTCAGTAAGAAGATTGTTTATGTGGTAACGGTTTCTGGTTAGAACAAGGGTTGTTCTTGCCTGCACTCCGTTCGTTCTTATTACACCGCATCTGCCTGCTTTGCTTTGTGTCTGTCTGTCCATTGTGGTGTCTACAATGAACTGGGCAAGGTTTTCCACAAACGGGTGGGTGCGTGAGATGTATTCGTCGTTGTTCTTTGCAGGAAACTCAAAACTAACCTTCTTCTGCTGTGTTTTTTCTGTGATCTCAAGAGCGTCTTTGAGGTTGTCGGGAAGCCCTGCCAGGTTCAGTGTGATTGTTTTGTCTGTTTGCTTGTCTGCCTGCTGTGTTACGATGCCGCCGTGGAATCTTAATGCGTCTGTTACAAACTCCTGTATGCTGATGCCGCTGCCTGTGGCCTCTCTTGCCTCCTTAAGCTCTTTTGCAACTTCATCAACTTTGATGGTGAGTTGCCGGAACATGGTTCTTGACTGTTTTTCCCGCTCTTCCGCTTTGTCCCACTTTTTGAAGATTTCATTGCCTGTTTTTGCCATAAAACCTTCAAACCCTGTGAGAAGCATCTGGTCTGATCCTGTGTTGAACAGGTCTTCAATAAGAGCTTCCATTATCTCGCTGGTTGAGCCTGGAATAGGTACGCTGATTCCAAGAGAGTTTCTAATGCTTGTGTGCTTTCTAAGAAGCACCTTCATTACCCTTTCATCTATTCCGTTGTCTTCCCCGTAGTAGTTGGTTACTCTTACTGTGGTGCTTTTCTGACCGAACCTGTCTACTCTGCCTGCTCTCTGCTCGTGGCGCATTGGGTTCCACGACAGGTCGTAGTGTATTACCGCGTTAAACCCGTCCTGAAGGTTTATTCCTTCACTGAGACAGTCGGTGCACACAAGCACCCTCTGCTGCTGGTGTGAAAGCTCTCTTATTACCCTTTCTCTTTCGTCGTGGGGCAGTGTACCTGTAACACACTCTATGGAGGCTTTCTTAAGCTTGTTCCTCAGGTTGGCTGTGACATACTCGGCTGTGTCTATGAAACGGCAGAATACAATTGGGTGATAGCCCTCTTTCAGGTGTTTCTTTATCAGCTTGATTGCTTTCTGCAGCTTTGCATCCTGTTCCGGGGTGATTGCTTCCGCTGTTTTCTGAAGTTTCCTCAGCATACTGTCGGCTGTTTTGCTGCCGGGAATAATGTCCGGCGGTTCTTCCCCTGTGTCTGTGTCCAGATCCAGCACTATTCTGCGGCCAAGTTCATCCGCTTCTTCCGGGGTTTGTGTTTCCTCGGTTATTGAGCGGTTGCGAAGAGTTGCGGCTGCTGCCCGCGGGCTTGATGCAAGAGCCCGCAGCAGCGCCAGAGCAGACCAGTACCGAACCCTGCCTCTGTGGTCGCGTGTTGACTTTGTTATGGAATCCCGGGTGTAGCTGATAACCTGGTTGAAGAGATTCTTGTACTCTTCCCCCAGAAGATAGCTCTCTTTGTCGTTTGTTTCTCTTTCGGGAAAGAAAGTGTTCTCGTTGCTGTATGCCCTGATGTCTCCCCTGATGCGCTGAACAAAGTGCTTTGCAAGGTGTCTGCGGTGCCGTTCATTGTCTTTACCTGTGAGAACTGCAGGAAGTTCTGCAAATTCAGGCTTTAGAAGTGTCAGCAGCGACCTGAAAGCATCTTCATTACCGCTGTGCGGCGTTGCGGTAACAAATATCATGTTTCTCTGCGGGTTCTGAGACAGCGCTTTAACGAGGTTGTACCGCTGGTGTCTTCTTGTTCCCTTGCTGCTGCAGAGGTGTGCCTCATCCACAATAACCGTGTTAGGGCATGCCCTTATGAAATCACTTCTGTGCCTGTCGCTTTTTATGAAATCAAGAGAAACAATTGTTACCGGGTACTTCTCAAAGACAGACTGGTTTGCTTCGCAGTTTTTTTCCAGCGCCCGTACTGTTCCAGGCAGAACCAGTTCCGCTTCAATGTGGAACTTGGTTCTCAGTTCAGTCTGCCACTGCTCTGCAAGCTGGGCCGGGCACAGTACACTGAAGCCGGTTATCTCCCCCCTTGCCATGAGTTCTTTAACAATAAGACATGCCTCAATTGTTTTACCTATACCAACATCATCACTTATGAGCAGCCTTACAGGATCAAGTTTAAGGGCCATAAGAAGCGGCACAAGCTGATAGGGTCTTGGCTCTACTGCAATGGAGCCGAAACACCGAAATGGCCCTGCACTGTTCCTGAAACCAAGCTTAACGGCGTTTCTTAACAGCCTTGCCGACCTGTAGTCTCCGAGGTCATCCGGTTCAGGCATTTTGAATGTTGCAGACTCGACCTTTTCAAGCGGCAGGTATATGCCTGTTGTTTCATCATCTGTTCCACCAAGAGGTTTAAGAATAAGCAGATCATCTCTGCTGTCAGGCATTACCACCCATTCCCTGCCCCTGGCTCTTACCAGTGATCCTGATGCATATGAAGTGGTGTCTGTATTCATTGTTTCCTTTTCAATCTTTTAAGAAGTGCTTTCCCTTCACCTGTAAGACGGTATTTCTGGTTACGGCTGGTGGGTTTTTCAGGCAGAGTCATTTCAATCAAATTGAGACCAATAGCCGGGTTCAGGTATCTGTGTCTGAATGATGGTTTGTGGCTCAAGCCCATTACTTTCATAATATCTGAGCTTGCCATCTCGTTGATAATAACTCGAAGTAAACCAATGATGTGACCAGGAACTTGATCGGTATCTTGATCGGTATCTTGATCGGTATCTTGGGGGGTAACATGCCTGCCATTGTGTGCGTTGTCCTGATCGTGAGATCCCTTAATGATACCTTTATCAGATTCTTCAACTTCTTGCATAACATCGCCTTTAACACTTTTTCCTGCTAAAGTTGATATTTCTGTGACAACGCTGTTGCCATTGAGATTTGGCATAGATGAATGAGAGTTGGGCACAATGGCGCGTTTATGCCCACCAGAGATTCCGTTCCTCAGTATCGAATTCACTTTTCAGCCTTCAGTTTCTTCTGCATTCTTAGCCCCGGATTTGTTAATCGATACTTCTGCTTCCTGCTTCGGGGAGAATCAGGCAACGTCATTTCTAACAGTGACTTTTCAATAGAAGGTTTCAAATAATTTTTGTAGAATGTTTCTCTTCGGGTTACACCAAGAGTCGTCATCATCTCTGATCTTGACATCTCTCCATTCATTACACTGATTAAACTCATGATGTTCTGCTGAATTCTGTCTAAGACTTGAGTGTTGTCATGTCCGGTATCATGTCCTATATCATGTCCGATGAACTCATCCTTTACTCTCCGGCCCAAATCGGTCAGGCTATACTTCTGCTTACTGCTTTTTGGGCTTTCTGGAATTGTCATCTGAATATATCCAGAAGCTAATGATGGATCTAAATAATTATTAGTAAAGCTGTTACGATCTCTAAGATTAAGAATAGTCATAAGCTCAGTTCTTGATTTCTCTCCTGTGAGAATGAGAATAAGTCTGTTCTGAAAACTTGATAACTCCAGTCTATCTTGTACGGTCATCTTGCTGGGTACTTGCTGGGTAACTTGCGGGGTCATGTTCGATTTCCTCTTGAAAGTAAGGAGAAAACCACCTCTCTCCAATGCAAATACCGGTTCAGGAACATCCGCTTCATGGCAGCGATCTATCATGTC
>JAGGYZ010000271.1 GCA_021162285.1 Candidatus Fermentibacteraceae bacterium | reverse complement strand
TCGCCTGGGAAGCCCCATCACTCTATGGGGAAGTTGCGGGGAGAGGGGAATAATGATAAACAGAAAACTGGTTCATGCCCCGGCTGAGGTTACGGAGTATGTACTTGTTCATGAACTTGTTCATCTTATTCACGGAAACCATTCATCGCGTTTCTGGGGGGAAGTGGAACACCTTCTGGGAGACGTAAGAGCCCACAGGAAATGGCTGAACCTGCAGGGAGCTTTCCTCATGAACGGAGAAGTTCCGATAATTCACTGAACTTATCAGGGAGGCAGGAGCTGTTGTATGCCGATGACAGCAAATGAAGGGTACCGTATATTACCTGCTGGCTTTTACGAAGAGGGAGAACAATGAAAGCTGTAGCTGCAGCCGTTTTACTGCTGTCCGGTGTGGTGGTTGCCGGGGAGATAGAAGTCGGCCATCCTGTTTTTGAATCACTTAACCCGTTCTGTCATTGAAACGGCGATGCCAGACGCCATCAGGTGATGGTAACAGTGGAAGAAATGGGTGGAGCTCCGGTTGAAATAACAGCCATTGGTTATATGCCTTCAGAGTACTCAAGCAAAACAGGTTCGTACTACGATTTTTCCCTGATCATAGGCTACACAGATCTTGATGAGCTCACTGCTAAATTTGACATGAACTGGAGTTCCACCGCGGTGGAAGTTTATTCGGAGCCCCAGCTTGAACTGTCCGGTATAGCAGGTGGAGAGTGGATAATGTTTGAGTTTGAGCAGCCTTTTCAGTACGATGTCTCGTCAAACCTTCTGTATGAGCTTGCATGGAACGGGCCGATTGACCCACCAGACAGCAAGATATACTCGATGAACTGGGAAGACGAAGTTAACAGTGTTGTTACGGCCACATCACCGGATTCCCCTTCAGGATACCCTACAACTATAAAGCCAAATATTCTGTTTATTACCTCCGAGGCTTTTCTTGAGGTTCAAACATTTGCAGGGATAAAGAGTTCTTTTTAGGAGCCTGCCCGAAAATATAACATCAGCATTAGACACCACACGAACGGTTGCAAAACACGCCAATTATCGTCAAATAGCGCTGCTATTATCCTCTAACCGGCATGCTTTCCATCTCGTCCGTGAGGGCCTACTACTCAATGTCTATTCTCGGGCAGGCTCCTGGTTTTTCCACAGGAGATACAGCAGAATTGAACCACTGACACCTGCATTGAGAGACTCCACCGCACTTGCCATGGGGATGGAAACCAGACCGGTGAGTTCCATGCGTGTGACTTCCGACAGACCGCGTGCTTCTGAGCCAACAACAACACACACAGGTTTTTTTGTAATGCTGAATACTTCACTGGCCGGAGATCCAGTGCTGCTCGCCCCCAGGAAAGAATATTCCGGGTGTTCCTTTTTCAACAGGGTCAGACTCTCTGCTTCAACCACGGGGATAGCCGAGTTAAGTCCAGCTGATGATCTGGTTACCTTGGGATTCCAGGGGTATGCACTTCCCTTCAGAAATACCACACCGGAGCAGCCGAATGCAGCAGCAGACCTGATTGCGGTTCCCGCGTTGCCGGGGTCAGCCACACCGTCAAGAGCCAGAACTGTTTTACCTGCAAACAGATCACCTAAGCTGTATTCAGGAACAGGGCATACTGCCGTAATTCCCTGTGGTGTGTCTGTGCTGGATATGTCTTTGTAGATGTGGTCGGATACCTGTATTACCGGGATATCACGGGAATCGGCAAGTTTCGCCACTGCAAGAGACCGGGCCGTCAGATTCTCTTTGATGGCGATGAAGTCTACCGATCCGCCCCGGGCAAGGTGATCGCCGATGAACCGTGGACCTTCCATTAAGTATCTGTTCCGTTTACGGCAGTGAGAAGATTTTTTAAGTGAAACAGCAAGCTTTACCCGGCTGTTGCCCCTGCTGGTTACAGGATATATCACTGTGCTCCTTCAGGGATTCCGCTTTCTATGATCTGATTTATAATGGTGTTTATATCAGCCTGCGGACTGATACCGGTAAGGCTGACAAGCCTGGAAACATTGGGAACCCTGCGCTGCATGTCTTCAAAGCCTTCAGGATAAGCTTCTTCGTAGGGTACTATAACTATCTCTGAATCTGAACCTGATATCTCCCGGACTCTTCTGGCAAGTTCCAGAATTGTAATCTCGTCAGTTGAACCGATGTTGATTACTTTGCCAAGAGCTTCCGGTGCATTCAGCAGAGCCAGAGCACAGTCTACCACCTCGGAAACAAGGCTGAAGCATCGCGTCTGTGTTCCGTTGCCGAAAACTGTGATAGGTTTTTGTGTGAGAGCCTGATTGATAAATCTTGGTAAAACCATTCCGTATCTTCCCGACTGACGTGGTCCAACGGTGTTGAAGAACCTGCAGACCACAACCGGCAGGTTGTAGGAGGAACTGTATGCCAGGGCAAGAAACTCGTCGAGAGCTTTTGAACAGGCATAGCTCCATCGGTTCCTGGATGTGGCACCAAGAACGATGTCTCCATCTTCCTGGAAGGGAACCTCCCAGCTCTTTCCGTAAACTTCGCTGGTCGACGCAATAAGCACCTTCGTATTCTTCAGTCTGGCTGCCCTCAGGATGTTTTCTGTTCCGTTTACATTCGTCTCAATTGTTTCCACAGGTTTGTTAATAACATTTTCAACACCCACAGAGGCTGCAAGATGAATCACTTCACTGCACATATTCACACAGTCATTCACAGTGTCTGCAGAGAGAACGGAACCTTGAACGAAGTGAAAACTTTCAAGCGGCAGCAGACTCTGTAAGTTGCTCAGGTGTCCTGTAGACAGGTTGTCCAGAACACAGACTGTTTTGCCCGTGGAAATCAATTTTTCGCACAGGTGGGAGCCTATGAATCCGGCTCCCCCTGTAACCAGGTAATCAAATCTGGCGGACATTAGTGGGGCACCATGCTGAGAAGAACTCCAGCGGCAATGGCACTGCCGATAACACCGGCAATGTTTGGAGCCATAGCATGCATCAACAGATGATTGCTCTTGTCGTACTTGCGGCCTTCAACCTCCACAACTCTGGCTGAATCGGGCACTGCACTCACCCCTGCTGCTCCTACCAGGGGGTTTAGTTTGTTGTCGCCCTTCAGAAACAGGTTCATGAATTTTGCAAACAGAAGACCGCCAGCCGTTGCAATGGCAAAACTCAGGGCACCAAGCACAAATATCTTTATGGAATCGGTTGTGAGGAAGTACTTTGCCTGTGTACTGGTTCCCACACTGAAACCGAGAAGAATAACAACAATGTTGTTAAGAGAACCCTGTGCACTGTCTGCAAGTCGTCTGGTAACGCCACTTTCCTTAAGAAGGTTTCCGAAGAAAAGCATTCCAAGAAGTGTGATTGCGCCAGGGGCAATGAAGGCGGTTATAAAGAATGCAATAATAGGGAAGAGAATCTTCTCTGTGGTAGACACTTTTCTCGTGGGCTTCATCTTCCTCTTGCGTTCTTCCTCAGTGGTCAACAACCTCATTATCGGTGGTTGAATAACGGGTACCAGCCCCATGTATGAATACGCGGCTATGGCAATGGCTCCAAGAAGATGTGGAGCCATCTGGCTGGCCACAAAAATTGCAGTGGGGCCGTCTGCTCCTCCAATTATTCCGATTGCTGCAGCCTCCTGCAGATTGAACCCCAGGAGAAGAGAACCAAGCAGGGTGATAAAGATACCAATCTGTGCGGCAGCACCCAGCAGCAGCAGCTTCGGGTTGGAGAGCAGGGCACTGAAGTCGGTCATTGCTCCGATTCCGAGAAAAATCAGTGGAGGGAACAGCCCGCTGGAAACACCGAAGTAAAACAGTTTAAATACTGACTGCTGAGTTCCAAGAACATCGGTGTAGCCGATTGGCATCAGATCGGGGTTGTATGGCATGTTGCCTGCAATAATTCCGAAACCGATTGGAATAAGAAGGAGAGGCTCATAGTCTTTCTTTATAGCCAGATATATCATGACAATGCCCATGATTATCATCACCGCATTGCCAGGCTGTATCTGGCCAAAGCCTGAATTTTGCAGGTAGCTGACGAAATTGACATTGCTCAGGTTAAATTCTCCCGAGCTGGCTGTGAGTGCCGTGAGAAGACGAGCGGCTAGTGTCATCAAGTCTCCTCCTAACCTATACTCATGATGAGGGCGTTTTCCAGAACGGTGTCTCCCTCTTTTGCGGCAATTCTGGTAACCTTCCCGCTTAGATGCGACTCAATTTCATTTTCCATTTTCATGGCTTCCATCACTGCTACTGTTTGCCCTGCTGTTACTTCCTCATTAACGGCAACCAGAACCTTAAGGATGGCTCCAGGAAGCGGAGCAAGGATATCGCCTTTACCTGAACTGCTTCCAGGTGCTGCTGTTCTGTCTGGTGCACTCGAGGCGTCCGGCACGGCTCTGCCTCTGTCAAGTCGGGGAGTTTTTTTTGATTTTTTTCTGGGAGTTTCCACGGCAACTTTGTAGGTAACATCACCCAGTTTAACCTCTACGCATTCGTCCTCTATTCGGCCGATGTTAACCGAGTAAGTTTTTTTATTTACGGTTATCCTGTACTCGGGCATTACCTGCTCCTGTTCCTTTGTCTGGGTGCGGTTCGATCCATGAGAAGTTTAGATCTGCCTGCCAGCCTCCACGGGGAGTACGGTCTCTCGTACAATTCCCATGTCAGTTTCATGTCTTCCATTTTGTTTATTCTTAAGAAATGCGCGTGAATCGCGGTGGTAACTGCAACCACTTCCTCGTTGGTGAGTTCACCTGGTAAACGAATCTTATCAGCACCAGGTTTTTTCCTGCCCTCTGCAAGTCTTTTAATTAACGGCAGAGAGAGTGACAGTATCACAAGCCCAATGAATACCGTACCCATGCCTATGAGAGCAAGCCTTACTCCTGCATCAATAAAAGAAGCCTGTGCGGACAAGGCTGCCTGAAGTAGTATTGCCGCACCCATTACAGGGGGATATTTCCGTGTTTTTTGGCAGGAACATCCTGTCTTTTCGTTTGAAGCATCTCGAGACTTTTAATTACCCGGAACCTTGTATTGGACGGGAGGATGACATCATCGATGTACCCTCTACTCGCGGCGTTGTACGGGTTGGCAAAATTTTCCCGGTAGTTCTGGACAAGTTCAGCCTTTTTTGCCACAGGGTCTTCCGCTTCAGCCAGCTCTTTCCTGAATATGATGTTTACTGCTCCATCCGGCCCCATAACGGCAATCTCCGCTGTTGGCCACGCAAAGTTAACATCCGAGCGAAGGTGCTTCGATGACATTACATCGTATGCACCGCCGTATGCTTTTCTTGTGATAACTGCAATTTTGGGTACTGTTGCTTCCGCGTATGCGTACAACAGCTTAGCGCCGTTTCTGATTATGCCACCATACTCCTGCTTGGTTCCGGGCATGAATCCGGGAACATCCACCAGAGTTACCAGTGGAATGTTAAAAGCATCACAAAACCTGATAAACCTGGCGGCCTTTACTGATGCGTTGTTGTCAAGCACACCTGCAAGGTACGAAGGCTGATTGGCTATCAGCCCTACAGATTTACCGTTCATGCGTCCGAAACCGATTATGATGTTCTGGGCATACATCCTCTGGACCTCAAGAAATTCCCCATGATCCAGTATTGCGGAGATAACTTTTCTCATGTCGTATGGTTTGTTCGGGTTGTCTGGAACAAAGCTGTCCAGCCAGCTTTCAACTCTGTCTACCGGGTCAGTAGGTGACATGGATATAGGGTCTTCCATGTTGTTCTGGGGAATGTAGCTGATCAGCTTTCGAATAAGCTGAAGGGCTTCCTGCTCTGTTTTACATACCAGGTGTGAAACCCCGCTTTTCCCTCCGTGTATTCTTGCACCACCGAGCTCTTCCTTTGAAACATCCTCACCGGTGACAGCCTTGACCACATCGGGGCCGGTAACGAACATGTAACTTGTGTTTTCAACCATAATGGTGAAATCAGTTATTGCAGGGCTGTAGACAGCTCCACCTGCACACGGCCCGAGAATGGCGGATATCTGCGGGATCACTCCTGAGAACAGCACATTTTTCAGGAAGATATCACCGTAACCTGCAAGACTTTCAATGCCCTCCTGAATACGGGCCCCACCGGAATCGTTAAGACCGATGATAGGAGCTCCATTCATGGCAGCCATGTCCATAACCTTGATTATTTTTTCTGCATAGGTCTCAGAGAGAGAGCCTCCGAAAACTGTGAAATCCTGGCTGAAAACATAAACCAGTCTGCCGTCAATTGTTCCGTACCCGGTTACTACTCCATCTCCGGGATAGTGCTGCTTATCCAGACCGAAATCATTGCAACGATGTGCTTTAAGCATATCATACTCTTCAAAACTGGATTCATCCAGAAGCAGTTCAATCCTCTCCCGGGCGGTTAGCTTTCCTTTTGCATGCTGCCTTTCTATTCTCTTCTCGCCACCACCCAGAAGAGCTTCCTCTCGAAATTTTCTGAGTATAGCTGCTTTATCCACTGAGCTCATTCTTATACCTTTCCCCTTAACCGTCAGGGATTGTGAAAAACCTGGTGTTGACAGAGTTCTGTAAGTACCCGACCACTCGCCTTTGGATGGATAAAAGCAATTTTTGATCCACCGGCACCGGGCCTGCCTTCTTTATCAATCATTTTTACTTCTTTTTCGATCAGTTCGGTTACTGCTCCATTCACATCATGTACGCTGTACGCAATATGGTGAATTCCCGGGCCTCTTTTTTCAAGGAATACGGCAATGGAGCTGTCGGGGGAGGTCGGTTCAAGAAGCTCAATTCTGCTTTCACCAATACGGAACATTGCAACTTTTACCTTCTGGGATGGAACCTCGTCTGTTCCTATCAGTTCAAGCCCCAGAACATCCCTGTAAAAAACCGAAGCTTTCTCCACATTCTCTACAGCTATTCCGATGTGATCTATCTTACTTGGAACCATTGTGTTCAAACATCCCTTCCGCTGCTTTAAGCAGGTTTTTACCTATAGCATAAGGCGACATTGTACCTGTTAAGATAAGCTCTTCAGCCTCTTCCCGGCCATTGTATTCCATCTCCAGCAGTTTTTCCGAGAAAAGCAGCCCGTTTTCCTTCAGAATCTCATTCAGCGTTTTTATGGCAGAGCGGGAAATCCTCTCTTTCTCTGTGTGTGACGCAGCAAACCTGTCCACTGCAGCCCAGAGATCATCGAGCCCCTCTCCTGCTGTTGCTGAAACCCGTATTACCTCTGGTCTTTTCAAACCGGAAGGCATAAGTTCCAGACTTGCTTTTACGTAGCTTTCCAACTGATCGATGCCGCTGTTGTCTGCCTTGTTCAGAACGATGATGTCACCTATTTCCATAATACCGGCCTTCATGGATTGTACATCGTCACCAAGACCGGGAACAAGAACAAGCAGGGTAATATCAGCCAGGTCGGCCACCTCAACTTCGGCCTGCCCTACCCCTACAGTTTCAATAATCACCGGATTGTACCCGGCTGCGGAGAGTACAAAGGATGCATCACGTGTTGCTCCGGACAGGCCGCCGAGATGGCCCCGGCTACCCATGCTTCTTATAAAAACACCTGGATCGGAAGCATGAGACTGCATACGGATACGGTCACCCAGAAGAGCTCCTCCGGTGAATGGTGAAGACGGATCGACTGCAATCACGCCCACCGATCTGTCTTCATCTCTGTAGTGGGAGATCATCCTGTTTACCAGAGTACTCTTTCCTGCTCCAGGCGGCCCTGTTATGCCCAGGGTGATTCCACGGCGCAGGCCAAAAAGTTCATCCAGAATATCCGAGGAATTGGAAGTGCCGTTCTCCACCATGCTTAACGCCCTTGCGACAGCCCTGATGGAACCTTCACTAACACCTCGGATAATATCGGCTGTGGAGGACATCCGGTGTTACTGCCTGTTCTCCATTTGAAGATTAATGAACTCGACAACCTCGGAAGCCGGAGCACCCGGGGTAAAGATGGCTGCATAACCTGCCTTTTTAAGGTTTGGAATATCTTCTTCCGGAATAACGCCTCCCCCGAAAAGAATAATATCGGAGGCTCCTTTCTCTGAAAGTATTCTGGCAACCTCAGGAAAAAGATGGTTGTGTGCTCCGGAAAGAAGGGAGATGCCCACGAAATCTACATCCTCTTGTATCGCAGCGTTAGCGATGGCCTCAGGTGTCTGGCGGATACCTGTGTATATCACTTCCATGCCGGCATCACGAAGGGCTCGAGCTATGTACTTTGCCCCTCTGTCGTGCCCGTCAAGGCCTGGTTTGCCTATCAACACTCTGATTTTACGATCCATTATGCCTCCATGAGAAGCGAGTACGTATTTACATGACAGAAGAATACCCAAATCTAGAACAATGGGGTGCTTTTGTAAAGATTCACAAAGCACTCGCCAAAAACCGGCAATGGAAGCATATTAATGGGTACGCCGACATTTGCCTTTTCAATGATTCACCAGTAATGGAGGACCTTATGAGATACCCTTTTCTTCTGATCCTGGCAGTTGCCAGTGTTTCTTTTGCCGCTTTATCCACATCAACAGTATCAGGTTACCTGGACCAGCTTGGTGCAGTGTATGAGGAGGAAGACGGGGCTTTCTGGCTTCTTGCAGAGGATTCCCTCAGTGGAGAGAGCTTTCCTATTTTCTACATAGAAGTAAATGCATCCATGGAAGCTTGCTTTATGGCAGGTCCCACTCCCGGGTTCGTTCCTGAATCCGGCGCCGGGCGGGCAGCTGCATTTGAAAAGCTTGCAGAGCTCAATGCAACATATCCTTTTGTGAAATTTGAACACGATCTTACAAACGGAGAAGTCATCTGCACCTACACATTCTCCACAGAAAACGGTGTGGGGCTGGAGGCTTTTTCTGCAATGCTTCAGGTCATTTTCGGTACAATTGACGAAACTGCTGCAGAACTGGCAACGCTGGGACAATAGTACAAACCGGGGGGGGAAGTACGGAATGTATGGAAGCATAGCTATATGTTCGGGAAGGGCAAGTTCCGGACTTGCCAACAATATCTGCAGGATTCTTGGCATCGAGCCGGAACCTGTGGAGTTCCACGATTTTTCCAACGGAAACCTCATGGTGAATTTTCCTGGAGGGACTGTTAGAGAAAAGGATCTGTTCATTATCCAGTCTGGAGAGCGGTCGGTATTTCAGAAAAAGAACGATGCATACAGAGCAGTTTCAGGTGATATCCTGGAACTGCTTCAGATGATAAGTGCCCTGAAAGACAGTGCAGGCAGAATCACAGCTGTTACTCCATACTTTCCCTACGCAAGAAGCGATAAGAAAGACAAACCCAGAATTGCCATAACCTCCAAGATGATTTTTGAGCTTCTTGAGGCTGTTAGAACAGACAGAGTTCTTGCCATGACCCTTCACTCCCCCCAGAGCCAGGGATTCAGCAATATTCCCGTTGATCAGCTGCATGCAAATACCGTGTTTATCAGGAAAATTCTTGCCATGGGTGAAGAAAAACTTGCCTTTGTAGCTCCCGATTCCGGAAGCATTCTTGACAATGACTTTCTGGCTCTTCACACGGCCAAAGGCATTCAGGACACTGGAGGAACTCCGGATGTAACAACAGGCTATGTTAAAAAAATGCGTGTTGATGATTCAGAAAATCCCCTGGTGCGAACAGTTGAAGGGCTTGATGACCTTTCTGACAGAACAGTTATCATGGCAGATGATGAAGTTCTCAGCGGCAAGAGCCTGATTCTGTGCGCAGAGACTGTTGCATCCAGAGGGGCAGAAAGTATTTACGCGTTCATTACCCATCCGATCCTGAGCGGCGATGCAGTAAAACGCCTTCAAAACAGCCCTATTACAAGGCTCTTCATCACAGACACTGTGGAATTTGACAGAAAAAAGGCAGAACAGGTAAACGGAGGCCCTGTTGATAAAATAG
>JAGGYZ010000320.1 GCA_021162285.1 Candidatus Fermentibacteraceae bacterium | reverse complement strand
TACAGCATGGTCCAAGCATGTTATAGGCACTATTGGTACCCCCAGGTTTATCGCTGTTGCCGATTTTGACGGTAACGGATACCGCGACATAGTAGCATCCAGCGATTCCGAGAACAAGATTGTTCTGTTTCTGTATACACCTGCAGGCTGGAATCCTAAAACAACTATTGCAACAAACTTCGACGCAAGGCAGATCAGGGCAGTTGATATGGACCAGGACGGCTTGACAGACATCGTTGGTGTATCTTCCTACTCTGGAGATGTGTGCTGGTGGAAGAACGACGGCACAACGAGTGGGTGGAACCAGAGTTACATCGATGGGGCTCTTATGGGTGCGTACACATGTGATGTGGGAGATTTCAACGGAGACGGTCATCCGGATGTTGTTGCTGCAAGTAATTCTCAGAACGACATTGTAGCTTACATTGCACAGAGCCCGTTTGGTTACTCCTGGAACAAGTTTACCATTGCAACTTCCTATTACCACCCGGTTTCTGTTGCCGTGGCAGACTACAACAACGACGGAACGGATGATTTTGCTGTGGCTTCTTCCAACAGCACCGGAAATCTCCGATGGTACGACTATCTTGATACCCAGAGTTCATGGATTTATCACAGCATGACTGGAGCAGGTGCTCAGAATATCTACGACATTGCTGCACATGATATGGATGGTGATGGTTACCCGGAGGTAATGGCAGCCAGCTACGGAGAAGACCGCATAGTCTGGTGCAAAAACAAAGAATATCTGGGACAAAGCTGGGAGACATATCCTGTTTCAGCGTATTTCGCGGGAGCGCTCGGTGTTTCAGCAGGAGACGGTTACGGAGACGGGGGTCCGGATGTACTTGGTTGTGCATTTATCGGCGATAAGATCAGCTGGTGGCGTGTAAGCGGATTCACAACACCCAGTGCTGTAACAAGCTCCATATTGGATATAGAACCTCCTGACCCTGGAAGTGTTATCTGGGAATACCTCTACTGGTCTGCAACCACACCCGATGGAACGGGCATTCAAGTAAAACTTAAAACATCGTACACCGCGGGAGACATGGGCCCGTGGAGTGCATGGATTACATCAGCAACAACTCTTGGTTCCATTGTGGCACAGGGTGGACAGTACCTTCAGTATCTGGCCGAGCTGCACACCAGCAACCCCAATGTAACACCCTCTCTGAAGGATATTACAGTTCTCTGGAATCCTGTAAACATTGAAGATGAGGGAAGTGCTCCTCTTGATGGCAGAAAAGTCTGGCTTACATCCGGCAATCCTGTTTCAGGAGCGTTCTCTGTGGGCTATAATGTAGAGCAGAGCGGATTTGTAGACATCGCTGTTTACGATGTTACAGGAAGAACTGTTTCTGTGATCAATCAGGGTGAGCTGGCTGCCGGCCAGTACACCGGAATGGTAACAGGTCTTCCTGCCGGTTCGTACGCCGTGGTTATGCAGACCGCAGGCGAGTTTGCCGCACAGAGGGTAGTGGTTGTTGATTAGTTAGAAAACACATGGAGCCCGGTATCTGGATGCAGGTACCGGGCTCTTTGCTTGTCGCAGATTATTATTCGGGTGCTGTGAGGTTTTCCGGTAGTATCTCCGTAACTCTTTCACAGTACTGGCATCGATATGTCATTGTGTTCTTATCTTCCAGTTCAAAGTGCCTGTGGGCTCCAAGTTTGTTGGTGGCACAGTTTGGATTGGGGCACTGCATTACTCCGTAAATAGACTGGGGAATGGAGATTATTCTTTTCTCACTAACCCTTCCATCTTTGATGATGTTGATAGTGGCATCCGGAGCAATGAGGGCGATTGTATCTGTTTCACTTTCAAGAAGAATTCTGTTTTCAATTTTAAGAATATCTTTACCGCCGGGAAGGCTCTTCGATTGAAAACCAACCCCGATGGTAAATATGCCCTCGTTGCCCAGACCCAGGATTTCAACAACTTTCAGTGCCAGTGGTGTGGGGATGTGATCAATTACAGTTCCGTTGTTGATCGCATAAACTTTGTATGCTCTTTCCATCAGTTGATACCTCCGGTAACAAGACCCAGAAGAGCCTGTCTAGTTGGAACACCGTTGTGTGCCTGGGTGAAGTAAATGGCATTGGGAGTGTTGTCGACCTCCTCGGCAATCTCGTCAATCCTTGGAAGCGGGTGCATTATGCGAACCTGTTCACCGAGACTGGCAATTGTGTTCCTGTCAATTCTGTATCCATGGGCAACATTCTTGTATTCCAGTGGGTCTCCGAATCTCTCTTTCTGAATTCTGGTTACATACAGAATATCAAGATTCATGTCGGCGGCGTCCTCCGGGGTTTTGGCAGTTCGAAAGTGAACCCCTTTATCGCTGAGATCAGAGAGAATTGTTGAAGGCATTTCAAGTGAAGGAGGTGAGATAAACACCATCTCTGCACCAAACAGCGACATTGCGTGTGTAAGAGAGTGAACAGTTCTTCCATACTTCAGATCACCCATGATTCCTATTTTCAGGTTCTCGAGACGGCCAAATTCCTCGTAGATGGTGAACAGGTCGAGAAAAGTCTGCGTGGGGTGCTGGTTAGCACCGTCTCCAGCGTTGATTACCGGAACAGATGCAACTTCACTGGCAAGCCTTGCTGCCCCCTCAACAGGGTGACGAATAACCATGGCATCGCAGTATCCTGTGACAGTTCGGATAGAATCGGAAAATGATTCTCCCTTTTTCTGAGAGGAAGAACCGGGATCCGCAAAGCCGAATACGCTACCTCCGCTTTTTACAACTGCAGATTCAAAGGACAGTCTGGTTCTTGTGGAAGGCTCAAAGAACAGAGATGCAATAGTTTTGTCCAGCAGACACCCCCGGTGTTTACCGGATTTGACCTCTTCTGCTGTTGTAACAATTTTCCACAGATCCGGTGTGGTCATATCACGCAGTGAGATAATGTTTCGGCCTTTAAACGAACTCACGGTTCCTCCTGTTCAGATTTTTCCACGGGAACTGATAACAAGCAATTCCCGGCGGTACACCAAATCGAGAACCTCCTCATGCGACTCTGCTTCGAGGATTGCCTCAATAAATTCATTACATCTTAATAATCTGTTTAGTCTTGCTAGAATATGCACATGCCTGTTAGAGTCAGGGAAGAGAAGAAGGAAAAACAGTGATGTAAGCCTTCCTCCGGGTTCACCGAATGGAATAGGGTGGGGTGGAATAATAAGTAAGAGCAACTCTTTTTCCACATACATCTGTTTTATTGCAAGGGGGTGAATCAACGCAGCTCCGCATTTGAGGGCAGTTGAGACGATTTCTTCCCTTTGTTCAAGCTGTTCACGGAGATCAACCGAATCGTAAACTGCGCCCAGTTCCACTGCTTTCGTAGAGATGTACCTCAGAATACTTGACCTTGTTGAAGTTCTATCAGGAAAGCGGATCTCGCTTTCTGCCAGAAGATTGGTGATTCCGCACGAAAAGGGGTCGAGACCAGCGTTGTCTGCCGAGGAGAAATCGGCACGCATGAGTCTTTCAGATGTTAGAGATGTGAAATTGTCTGCAAACCAGTTAAGAACTTCTTCCCTTTGAAAAACTTTTTGCCCCTGCCTGCTGATTTCCTTCAGAGTACTTGATTTTATTGCTTTTCTAGTGTCCGGGACACTCTGTCCAAGAAACCTGGCAATATCAGTTTCCGAAAGAAACACACTCATCTGAACTCCCCTGAACTTCGCAAATTGTTGATCACTCTTCAACTAATTATACTAACTCTTCCAGGCGTCTTGAAAGGAGCCCGAATGAATTCTGTTGCAGAGAGATTCTTAAGATATGCAGTTGTCTCAACTACCTCTGATCCGGATAGTTCTACAAGTCCCAGCAGTATGAGACAGTTTGAACTTTTACGATTGCTGGAAGAAGAACTTCTTTCCTTTGGAATGGAGAATGTGCATCTGTCACAAACCGGTGTTTTGTATGCCAGAGTTCCAGGGGGAGTTTCGGGAGAAACCATAGGCTTGATTGCCCATGTGGACACTTCTCCGGATTCACCAGGGGAAGGTGTTAACCCCCAGCTTCACAGGAACTGGGACGGTCTTCCCATTGAACTGTCTGATGGAGTGATAATTGATCCGTCGGAATGTGCTGATATGTTGCGCTACAAAGGGGGTACAATAATTACTTCCGATGGTACAACACTTCTCGGGTCGGACGACAAATCCGGTGTTGCAATAATTATGGAAACCTGTAAATGGTTAATAGCAAATCCAGATCTGCCCCGGCCGGAGGTCGTTGTCGCTTTTACTCCCGACGAAGAAGTTGGTCGCGGTGTAGACAATTTCGATGTAGACCGGTTCGGAGCGAAATTTGCCTATACCATAGATGGAGGAGAGGTTACAGAGGTTTCTTCTGAAACTTTTAACGCATGGTCAGCCAACTGGAAAATTGCCGGGAAAGAGGTGCATCCTGGAAGTGCATCAGGTATCATGGTAAATGCCGTAAGAATTGCCGGAGAGTTGATTGCCTTGATGCGTTCCGAGGAAATGCCTGAAAACAGTTCCGGTCTGGAAGGTTATGACTATCCTTTGTACATAAACGGGACCACGGCTTCTGCAGAGGTAAAAGTAATTCTACGTGATTTTACGACAGAGGGAATGGTGGAAAGACGCAAGAGAATGGAGACCATCAGAGATTGTCTTTCCTCTCTTTTTCCTGGCTCGCACATTGAATTGACCATGAAAGAGCAGTACAGTAATCCAGGTGAGATACTGAAAAAAGACACAAGACTTGTTGATTATGCGCTGGAGGGCTTCAGGCAGTGCGATATAGAAGTTCACGAGGGCTCCATCCGAGGCGGCACCGACGGTTCCCGATTGAGTTTTATGGGGGTTCCAACTGCCAATCTTCCAACAGGTGGAGAGCTTTTTCATTCCAGAAGGGAGTGGGTGGCCGAAGATGGGCTTGCTATCGCCTTGAAGGGATTAAAAAACACTTTGAAAATTTGGGGAAAATCACATTAGATTCTTCCCCTTGCCTCGATGTCGTTCTGTACCTATTATCTGTGTCGGGGGGATGCGTGTATGGAGAGGGGTAAAATGAGGCTGTCGGTTTTCACAGTGCTGGTT
>JAGGYZ010000283.1 GCA_021162285.1 Candidatus Fermentibacteraceae bacterium | reverse complement strand
GAAGTACACAGGCTGAAAGAAGAACAGTGAACTCCGAAACAAAGTTTGTTACCGCTGCACTTGTTCTGGTGACAGTGCTGTACATCTTTTCCCTTTCAGTTCCTCTGTTTGGGGATTCTCTTGGTTATGGGTACAGTACTACCAGATGGATCAGAGAAAACGGATTTACTCCGTTTGCTGCAGGAACGGACCGGGGAGAACAGGCCATGGGGCATCCAACTTTGTTTTTCTGGATGTGGGCACTGCTTTCAGGTGTGCTTGGTGAAACCATGTGGGTGGCACGACTTCTTCCTGCCATCGCAACATTCATGAGTATCTGGGGAATGTACAGGCTGGGCAGGTTGCTGTCGTGTGAGATGGCCGGCTGGTTTTCGGCTCTTGCCCTTCTTGTCAGCCCACTGTTCGTTACACAGGCCATGAGACCCATGCCGGAAAGTGCGGTTGTCGCCGCTGTGGTGTGGTCTCTGTACTTCTATGCAGGAAAGAGATACATCGCGGCGGTGATCATCTCTGCCCTTGCAGTGATTTTCAGGGAGCAGGCGATTTTTCTTCCCGCGTCGTATTTTATTGCCGAGCTTTTCCAAACCGGATTCAAAAAACCTGTTCGTCTTGTTCTGTTTGCGTCTCCGTTGCTGGTGATAGTTGTTACAGGGCTTATCAATTCCGCGGTAAATGGATACTTCTTTTACCCTACTTACGTCGGTGCAGGGTCGCAGCTTGAGTCTCACTGGTTTGCAAACAGACTTAGGCTGTTCGGTTCTCATGTTCTTGCAGAAGACTTCCGCTGGTTACCTGTAACTGCCGCTCTGGCAGGAATGATCAGAGGAAAGGGCCGTGATAAAGACAGGCGTCTGCTGCCTTTTGTGTTTATTCTTCTGTTTCCGGCACTGTTTTCGCCACCGGACCGGATTGCTTTCCTTGGCTTCGTTGCAGTTGTGCTTGCTGCGTACTTTATCCGCGAAAGACTTGTTCTGAGCAGGCTGCACACGGTGTTCGCCGTCTTTCCCGTGTTACTGGTCATGTTTCATGTCCTGATAGTTCTTGTTTCTCCGGACTCCGCTCTTAACCTTTTCAGGTATGTGATGCCAGCGTATGCGGTGATTATTCCGGGAGCGGTTGTAATGCTGTTCAGGTACTATCCAAAGGAAACCGCTGTTGTGATCAGCTCTGTTTTTGTTATTGCCACGGCTGTGGCCAACAGATCGCAGCATTACGATTACCAGCCGGACACATCACTGTCTGTGGTCGGTCCGCTTCTGGATTACAAACAGGCGGCACAGTACGGTATTTCTCTGGGAGATACGATGCTTGTTTCTGGAATTGACAGAGCGTACTTCGAATCTTCAGAGTGCGGCGTTGCCGATTCGGCTGTGCCTGCAAGAAGTATTCTGGGAGAGCAGCCGCTGCTGGAGCAGGGAGTTTCTTACACTCTGGTTGTTTCATCGTTCATGCTGGCGCAGGGTAACATTGCGATAACAGAGGCTCTCGTGCCACCAGGGTCGGAAATCAGATTACTTCGAGAACCAAGGTGGAAGAACGGCACAAACACTGTGGAGATCTACAGGGTGGAGCCCATGAATCCATGAGAGTAACACTGTTTTACCCACCCAGGCCCGGGGGAGAGGGAACCAACCTCGTCCCGCCAATAGGTCTTCTTTACCTTGGTGCGGTACTGGAGAAAGCAGGTCATCGGGTGGTTCTGCTGGATTTTGCTCTTATTGGAAAATCCGGGAAAGAACTGGTTGAAGATGTAGTTGATTCGCGCCCTGATGTGCTGATGATTTCCGCTTTCACTTCTGATGTGTTTATCATGAAGCCGGTTATGGTCGCTCTCAGGGAGGCTCTTCCGGGAACAAAAATCTGGCTGGGAGGACCACATGCTTCCTGTGTGGGAGCAGCAGCTTTTCTTGATTTTCCACAGATGGACGCGGTGTTTCTCGGAGAGGCTGAAGAGTCTGTGCTTGAAGCAATACTGTTTCCTGAAGAAGCACCCCAGGGGGTTGTATACTCAGGTTCTGACCCTGCGACTGTAATCCCCAGGCAGATTGAAGACCTGTCTGTTCTCCCGCTGCCTGCATGGCACCTTGCTCCTCCTTCGAAATACAGAGGTCTTCCCAACGGGGTAGTTCTTAAAAAGCTGCCGTATGCTCCTATACTTACCACCAGAGGTTGTCCCTACCGATGCACATTCTGCGCAGGATTCAGAGTAACCGGTCGCAGAATCCGTCACAGGCCGCTTGATCAGGTGTGGGAAGAGATTGATCTGCTGGTTTCAGAGTACGGAGTTGCAGAGATACACATAGAAGACGACAACTTTACTTTTGACAGAGCATACGCAAAAGAGTTCTGCAGAATTGCAATAAGCAGGAAACTTCCTGTTCTGTTTTCCACTCCCAACGGGGTCAGGCTGGATGCTCTTGATGATGAGCTGCTCTCTCTTATGCGGGAGGCCGGCTGGTACGTTGTGCACTGTGGAATTGAATCGGGTTCAGACAGAATTTTGAAGAAAATAAAAAAAGCTACCACTACGTCCTCTATTAAAAGCAGCATCGATCTGATACACTCCCAGGGTCTTCCTGTTGCCGCCTACTTTATTCTTGGTATTCCAGGTGAGACAGAGAAAGAGATACAGGAAACCATCAGATTTTCGCGCACCTCCGGTGTGGAATGGGCCCAGTTTGCATGTTTCCTTCCCATACCTGGTTCTCCTGACGGAGACAGCTTTCTTGAAAACACTGACATGGTCAGTACAGGATGGGAGGCATTTCACAACAGCGCATGTCCGGCACCGCCCTTCCCGCTCTCAGCTGAAAGACTAAAACAGCTTCAAAGAAAGGCTTTTTTGAGATTTTACCTCAGACCCGGTCAGATTTTCAGGACAACCAGGCTTCTGTTTCACAGAGATACGTTTTTCAGGATAATCAGAAGAGTATTCGCGTATCTGTCAGGAAGAAAAGGCTCTTGACTTTTCTCAAGTTCCGCTCTTAGTTTCCGGCAATCAAACTGGAGGGGTAATGGTTGGTAAGTACACGGTTGGTCTGGTTATTCCGGCTCACAATGAAGAACAGGGAATTTCCGCTGTTTTGAAAGCTGTTCCCCAAGAGGTTGACAGGGTGTTTGTTGTGGCAAACTGCTGTACAGACCGAACAGCTTCAGTGGCTGAAGAAAATGGAGCAGTGGTGATACAGCAGCCTGTTATCGGCTACGGCAGCGCATACAGAGCTGGTTTTGCCGCAGTAGACACGGATATTGTGTGTACCGCAGACGCAGACGGTACGTATCCTGTGGGAAGAATTCCTGAGCTTGTGGAGGATCTTCTGGAAAACAAACTGGATTTTATATCGGCAAGGCGTATTCCAGACGATCACTCAGGTACCGTGAACAACATCATGCGTTTCAGTGGCAACCTTGTTCTTACTGCCTTCACCATAGTTCTTTTCTGGAAGAAAATCATGGACAGCCAGTCCGGCATGTGGATATTTCACAGGGAGATACTGGAAAAAGTAAAACTTACCAGTGACGGTATGCCTTTTTCTGAAGAGTTGAAAATAGAGGTCTGGAGTAACACAGACATCAGATGTGCTGAAAGGGGAGTGCCATTCAGCTACTCAAGCAGAATGGGTAAAGCAAAACTCAACCTCTGGCGTGACGGTTTCAGGAATCTGCTTTTTCTCTTCGCCAAAAGAATAGGCATCCCCATGACAGGTGCCTGAACCCTGTGCTGTATCTGCGTGAAAAAATGGGTTAAACAGGGGAATTCATGATTAAGAAATACAACAACTTCAGTCTTGCAATCGGAATACCGGGAATAATTATCCAGGCTTACGGAGCAATGGTTAATTCAACACCTCTGCTTTTTGTCGGGGCTGCTCTGCTTCTCGTGGCATTTTATTTCTATACAAAAGCGAAAGGTATACACCCTGCATTTTGTCTTCTGGGTTTTTATCTGTTCTAGGGCTGATTATTCTGAGTCTCATGAAGGATAAATCCGGTTCTGACGAGGTTGCGCCTGAAAAGAGGAATTCGAAGGGTTTTCTGATTTTTATTGCTGTGCTGGTTGTTCTAATACTGGTTCTGTCTTACATTCATTAACCGGCAGCAGGTTCAGTCTGCGTTCAGAACTTTT
>JAGGYZ010000261.1 GCA_021162285.1 Candidatus Fermentibacteraceae bacterium | reverse complement strand
GTTTGAGAATACGGTTAAGAAAAGCTTGATTGAACATTCCCTGCTGGCTTGCAAGAGAGCCCAGAAGAGAGGCAATCATAAGGTGCCACTGGGAGAGTTGGCGGTCGTCGATCATCTTTTGGATTTCAAGGTCTGTACTCATTATGTCCTCCTGCAGAGTTTAGCAACCCGCCACAGGACACAACGCTGGACCCCGGGCAGAACTGCTCTTTTTGAGGTCAATTTCCCTATAACATAGTATTCCTATAGAGTCAATAGGGATTTATTTATACATATAAATCGTAGACGATTACACTGCAAGTAATCGCTATAACTGTAGTATATAAAAGATTTATGCTGTTATCTAAGAACTACAAGCATACTTACCGTTTCCGGGAACATGCCGGATACTCTCACGGAGTACAGTCCAGAAGGGAGTTCACAGGTGCTGAAGGTACAGATAGTCTCACCCCGTACCGGTGAGATATCCGTTTCTTTAAGAACTATTCTGCCGGACAGGTCAAAGACCTCAATTGAAACAGTGCCTGCAACCGGGGAATTGAGTTCCACGTTTACAGATTCGCAGGCAGGGTTGGGAAAAATACGAACAGACGGTACTGCAACCCCGACTTGAGAGTTTATTCCCGTCCAGTTGACAAACACGGAGTCTGTGTTCGAGAGACCGGTTTCGACCTGATTGGAGTCAAGGGCACTTACAGCGAAGTAGTTCCAGCCAGCAGGAACTGCCCATATTGTTGCCTGCCGCTCTGGCGTGAGAAGCATGGGTGTTAGCTGCGAAGGTGAAGTTCCCTGCCAGATTCTGTACTGTTCGTACTGGTTGTTCCCAAAGACATTGTAGGTAAGAACAGCCGCGGTTCCAGAGCTGTTGACTTCTGCGATCAGATATGGAACAAGAGCCTGCCCTTCCCACTGGTATTTGTAAGCTCTGTAGCTTTCCAGAGCCGGGTCTGTGAATCTCATGGAGTGAATCTCAATTCCTTCAGGGTTTACTTCTGTTAGATCAGAGAAGGTTGTGGTTCCAACAACATCTCCCCAGCCTACTATGTAATTGCCGCCTGGAATATGCTGTACTGACCCGAGGTGAGAACCGTAAAGACCTGCCTCCTGATAACTCCATACCAGGGTGGCTGTCATATCGTTTGTATCAACAAGGTATTCCAGAGCCCTGGATACTTTTGGGGTATGAAATCTCCCGTTGTCAAAAACCGTGTAGAGGTTGTTTCCCGATGAACGGAAATCATGCTGTGTGCTGAACCCTCCCAGAGGATCCCCCTGCAGAGTAAACCAGCTCGAATCGGCATCCAGACCGCCAAGCCTCCACATGACATCACCGGTGTTCTGATCCACTTTAACACACTGGCACATTGCGAGACATGAAACAAGGATATTCCCGTCGGTATCTTCCTGTATGGAGTTACAGTGAACGTAATCGATGTTAGGGGTGGTAAGGTCTACGAAATGAGCTGCATCTGTAATTTCAAAGTGATCAAAACTGCTCCACTGAAAGACCGGCTGATGATTCTGGTCCTGTTCCTGAATGAGAAGCCCCTTGACAAGAGCATTGGGATTCCCGCCGGGAACAACCTGTGACATGTCTACGTAGCGGAGGTCAACACCGATCAGAAGAGCATTACCATTCTCTCTCATGGTCAGGTCGTGTATGTCTGTAGGATACCCGATAACCCTGAAAGAGTCCTGAAAACTGTAGGTGTCATCCATAACAAGCCAGGTTATTACATTCCCCGGCAATCTTGTGGCAAAGGTGAGTTCGTCGGTGGGCTGAACTTCCACACAGAATATTCTCTTGTTCCAGTGCCAGTAGAAAACCGGTTCGCCATCGTTGTCTGCAATTACCAGGTACGAACTGGCAGTAACATCGTTACCATTCAAAGATCCCAGAAAGTAAAGGCCATCTTCAGGAGAGCCGGGAGTATTGATAGTAAGATCCGGGAAGTCCGACGGCACAGTTACCCCCGAAGAGAAAACATTGTCACCAGGGGACACAGTATTGAATTCAGAGAGGGTTGATCCCTCTTCATAATCAGGAAAAGTCAGGGGGTCAACTGGACGGATATCAAATGACCATACAGCAGAGTTTTGCAGCCAGTTCAGATTTACGGTAATGGTTTCCCCGTGTCTGAAAGCTTCTTCAGGAGTCAGAACGAGTCTGGTTCTGTCTGAATTTATGTAACGGCTTAAGGCAACAGAGCCGGATAAGCTGCCGTTTACCTGAATGCTGATGTTACTCGGTACCTGTTCCTGAAAGCCGATTGTCAGTCTGGTTTCCGGACTCTGCCACTGTGAATTGTCCTGTGGATAAACAAAACAGATGCCGTTGCCGGCATTCACAGATGATACTGTGAAAAGCAGAACGGCGAATACGCAGGTAAAATATCTATTGTATCTCACATCACCACCCCATTTACAGTATAAAACAGTTCTTCGTGTGTGTCAATGGTTGACGCCCTGTGTAAAATGATGGTATACAACACGATACAATGGTGATAAAGTAAGGGGGTTTCTTTTTGAGAAAAGCAGTACTGCGGTATCTGGGCTGTCCGGGATGCAGGTCGGAGCTTGCTGTAGAAGAAAAGAGAAAGTGGAAAGGAGATATCAGGTCCGGAACTCTGGTTTGCAGAAACTGCGGGCTGGAATACCCTGTTACGGCAGGTCGTCCTGTTCTGTTGTGGGAGAATGCACAGAGGGAATGGACATCTCCCATAAGCGAAGCCATGGGAATTGAAGAATACCGCACTATCGACCAGTCCATGAAAGAGCTGTTTTCCTTTGGAGAAAAAAGAGCCATAGAACTGGTTCGTGAAAGGGATCATGTTAACACAGAAGTTTTCGAGTCACTGAAGAGTATTCCCCGGTCTGTGGTTGGGAAAATGAAATACAGAGAGTCCGGGAAATGGATGAAAACCGGGAACCGAAGGGAAAGACTGCTGAGCTTTCCGTGGAAGGATGGGGATAAAACAGATTCATTCAATATTTTCATGCAGAGAATTGCTTCAACAAAAACCGACTCCATTCTGGACATTGCATCCGGAGGCGGTTTCGCCGTTTCGCATCAGGCGTTTGTGAATACGAAGGTTAAGCAGATTCTGGCAGTTGAACGCGACTTGAAAAGTCTTGGAAACATACAGTACAGATTCAAATACATCGGCAGCGAATCAAGGTCGGAAGCTGTAGGCGGTGATGTGAGGAAGCTGCCGGTGAGAACAGAGGTAATTGATACAGCCATGATGCTTGCCGCTCTACCTGAAATTTCAGGGGTAACTCTTATGATAAGAGAGGTTTTCCGGGTGCTTAAAGAGGGCGGAGCATTTGTTCTGCTGATTTCCGAGGAACCGATGGTTACGGAATTGAGAGTTGATGGAGAGTTTGGAAGATTCGCTGCAGAGGCAGATCTGTATACAGGATACAAGAAATTTGAATCCGATTCTGAACTGCAGGGGTTCAGCGTGGAGAGCTCGCTTAGATTTGAAGATAAACGTGGAAGGATGAGAAGGTTAATCTCTTTAAAGAAGTAGCGTTGCTGTTATAGCAGAAATTGCCAGGTCTTCCGGTTGTTTTAGTTACCGGGAATTCAGCATTCCAGGGCGGACAAATATTTTTGGCTGGTCAGCACCAATTTTAGTATATCCGGATATTCATGAACTTACCGGAAGACAAAAAGATAGGAGAGTTATGCTTGAAAAGCTGAAAAAGATGATCTCCGCAGCGGATGCTGATTACATGGACATACGCTACGAAGACAAGAAAACAACCACGGTATCCATGGCAGGCAGGGAACTGAAGAAGGCTGGTTCCAACAGCACAGACGGGTTTGTTGTAAGAGCCCTGAAAGACGGGGGTTTCTCCTCTGTCACCGTTACAAGGGAACAAGATGTACCAGAGGCGGTCAAGCTGGCTGTTCAGGGAGCGTCAGCCATGGCCGGAGGCGGAAAGACTGTTGTTCTTGCAGAGGTGGAACCGGTACAGGGCTACTATGAACCGGAGTTGCGGGGTGATCCTGCTGATGTTCCTCTGGAGGATAAAATAGCCCTTCTGAAAAAGTACAACTTTATAATGCTTGATCAGCCGGAGATAGCAAACACAAACATGGTCTACAGCGAAGTTGACAGGGAGAAGTTTTTCGTCTCAAGCGAGGGTACCTCGGTCCGTGAGCGTGTTTGTACCGTAAGTATCGCTGGAGAGGTTGTTGCCGGCAGAAGTGGCGTTACCCAGAATGTCCGTGCCGCCGTTGGCGGTGCCAACGGGATGGCCGACCTTCTCGACCGGGATGATGTTTTCCTGAAAAGAGCGCAGATCGCAAAACAGCTCCTTGATGCCGATCCGGTAAAGGGTGGAACCTACGATGTGGTGATCAATCCAAGTCTTACAGGAGTGTTTATCCACGAAGCGTTCGGTCATTTCAGTGAAGCGGACATCATTGAGGACAATCCGCCGCTGAGAGCAAAAATGGCAATGGACAGTAAAATAGGAAGTGATGTCGTAACCATTGTTGCAGACACCCTTATTCCCAATCAGGTGGGTTATTACAAGTACGATGACGAGGGAGTGCCTGTAAAAACGGTTCCGCTGATGGTGAACGGTGTGTTGAAGGGAAGACTTCACTCAAGAAGAACAGCAGCCGAATTCGGAGAGCCTGTAACAGGACACTGCGTTGCGCAGGATCACGGGTATGAACCTATTGTAAGAATGGGAACCATATACCTGAAAAAGGGCGAAATATCTCTTGAAGACCTTTTAAAGCAGCTGGACGACGGTCTGTATCTGTGCGACGGTAAAGGCGGGCAGACCTCCGGAGAAAACTTTACTTTCGGGGCACAGTACGGCTACATCGTGAAGAACGGAAAGATTCAGGAGATGGTCAGGGATATCAACATAATGGGCAACCTTTTTACCACAATGAAGAACATTGAAGCAATGGACGACCACATGG
>JAGGYZ010000266.1 GCA_021162285.1 Candidatus Fermentibacteraceae bacterium | reverse complement strand
GGTCTTGACCCTTTCAGCCAGGGAAAACTCATTGACTTCCTGGTAGAGTGGACAGGAAATGACCACTGCGTTGTTTTCAGTACACAGGACCTTGATATGGTAGAGGAACTTGCCACCAGGGTTTTAATATTGGGACAGGACCATACCCTCATTGCAGATGGACCGCCAGACAGGTTCCTTTCCGACCCGGACTTTCTTCTTGAGGCAAATCTGGTCCACGCCCATTCCCACAGACACAAAAACCTCGTTCACAGCCACATTCACACACACAGACACAGTCACCGGCATGATTCCTGATCGCAGGGAAGAACCCTGATGACAAACTACATTCTTCTTTTTTCTGCGGGAGTGTTCGCCGGATTCATCAATGTAACATCAGGCGGGGGGTCACTGATAACACTTCCCCTTATGATATTTCTGGGAATGCCTCCTGTAATCGCCAACGGAACAAACCGTATCGCAGTGCTGATTCAAAGCATTGTAGCCTCTGGCAACTTCCGCCGCCACGGCAGGAAAGACCTCAGGGCAGGGCTCTATCTTGGTCTGGCAGCGGTACCGGGTGCTGCCGCAGGGGCCCTTACAGCGGTTCACCTTTCCGACACCGCTTTCAAGTGGATACTTGCTTCAGCAATTCTGCTGGGGCTTCTGGTGGTTGTGTTTCACAGACAGCCACCTGCAGGCCGGGAAGTGATAAGGAAAAAGTGGCTTCAGATGCTGCTGTTTCTCTTCATCGGGTTCTACGGCGGTGTAATACAGGCGGGAACCGGATACCTGATAATCTTCAGTCTAACAATGGTTGGAGGACTGGGTCTGGCTCGAACCAACAGCATAAAGTCTATTGCTATCTCAATTTACCTGATACCGTCTATCTTTGTTTTTGCAGCGAAGGGGTGTGTTCAGCTGCTTCCTGGGCTTGCCCTTGCGGCAGGTGGAAGCATCGGAGGTTTTCTGGGAAGCAGTTTCAGCCACAGCATGAACCCAAAGTGGACGAAACTAATTCTGGCTGTGGTGTTAACAGGCATGACTGTAAAGCTGCTTACCGGGTTATAAGCCTTGTTCTGCTGCCTCGGTAAAGACATGACCAGACAATACAGAATATTTCAGGAACAAACACGAAATAATTGTTAACAATGAGCATTGTCATACTTCAGGCAGTGAGAATATTAATTACCGACTTAAGTACTTTCTGAAAAGCATTTTGTTCAAGTTCGCCAGCCACCATCCTGATCAGAGTGATGTTTGCAGTAAACAATTTCCCCGGACGAACATAACTAACGCGCTGCAGAGAACCGGAGTTAAAATCAGACTCGTTTAGTTAAACTGCGTGAGAATCAGCGTAAGGGTTACTTGTAATCTGGCAAAGCATCCAATCTCCACTGTCAGCTGATGCCAGAACAACCGCTGGCCGTAACTTGCTGTTTGAAAGATCCGAGAATGGAAAAGTTACAAGTACTATTGACCCTGCTGCAGGTGCGCCCATGCCTCTTCCGGTCGATTCCAGTCTTCTCCCAGAGCAGCTTCACTGAGAACAGCAGTGTCAGGAATATCAGATTCATCAATAATTGTCACTATTGCCCTGCAGGGATGTGACAGGTGAATACTTTCCCTGATACGAACTTCTCCATCAACCTCAATTGTGGCCTCAACTGACCTTAACATTTTGCACCTCCGTTGCTTGAATATTACGAAACTCAGTAGCACTTCGCAAATTCTGAGGTCTGGAAAAGCAAGCCTCATAGTCCAGAAGCTGGAGGATGTGTAAATCACGAATTTGTTCCAGATGGTGATTTGTACTGAGGCCGTGATGTCGGTACAGTTGGTAATTCGGTTTTCAGGTTTTCCTGGTTCCCATGTACCGGTCTCCGCGAAGAACCTTGCTCATAACCTCAATGTCGTTCCTGAGGTGCCACCCTGTTTTTCTATAGAATTCAATCGCAGGATTGTCTGAGAATATGAACAGGTGAATCTTCTCTATTCCAGCGTCGTAGAGCGCCTTTTCGACTGTATCCATCAGAAGCCTGCCTGTACCGGAACGGTGCAGCTCTTTTTTAACAGAAAGGTGATAGATATAGCCCCTCCGGGAATCTTCCCCGGCCATGACCGATCCAACTATTCCATCGCTGTCCACTGCGGCAAAGCAGTATGAACCGTTTCGCTTCAAAAAACTGGTAAATCCTGCTTCTGAATCGGCTCCAGTCATGGCATTGCCGGGAAAACTGCTCCAGAGTTCAACAAGTCCCGGGTAGTCTTCAGGCTGCATAGGGCGGACAATCAAGTCAGCACCTCCGGGTATATTCCGGGAGCACTGTCCGGTATGATTATTGCACTGCACGAGGATTTGAAGAATTCAACAGGACCGGCATCACCTACCACAGCGTACCCGTAACCCTGCTCCTTCATACTGTACAGCACTTCAACAGTTAATCTTCTACCCAGACCTCTGTTTCTGTAATTTTCCGCAACACCCACAGGGCCAAGGAAACCCAGTGCCGTACAGTCCCACGCACAGAAACCGGCCGGTTTCTGCGAACTGCCGTCAACCGCAATGAATATCGAAGAAGGAGTTCTGCTTAATGCAGGAAGTATCTCGGAAGCCCAGCCGCTGGAAAATTCCGCTTCCACCCATTTTCTTACAGCTACTCCCTCGTGTGCCATAACCCGGCGCACGGCAAAACCCTTCAGAGGCATTCTTTCAGGAAGTTTGTAAAGAGGAACCAGAAGGTCACTCATGCTACAAATTCAGAAAGCGGCTCAGGAACATCACGGACTCGTTACCGGTAATTGCGTAAACAATACTCAGTATTACACCGAGTACGATAAATGCCATCATCACAGCTTTGCAGGAATCCTGACCCTTTATAGAACCCAGCTGTTTAGGCTCCCGGCCGAGATAGGCGCTTGCAGCGTAGAGTTCCTCTCCGATAAGGGTATAATCGCAGGTGGTAATGAAGAATGGAAGCTGTGTAACCGCATCTGTTCCTGCAATCTGTATTGCCCCGGAGAGGGCACCTGTTTCTGCCAGAATCAACGACTCTGCCCAGAACATACCCAGGTAGAAGTTGGTCGCCGGTTTGTCGCGCATCATTATTCCGTTAACTCCGGCTACATAGGCAAACTGACTCTGAGTAAGAAAGAAAACGCTGTCCTGGTCGTATGCATCAGGTCTTCCAGCCTCAAGATATCCCTGGCGAACGGTTTCCTCACAAACTGTAAACACAATGGGATCACAGTTGGGCACCAGCAGCGGGGTTCCGTATTCCGCAACTTTCTTAGCCACCCTGCCCAGTATGGTAATACTTGCAATGGTTGCCACATCTCCGATGGTGGAAAGCCCCGGGACATAAAGAATTGGTTTTCCCATTTCCGTGGCTCTGCCTATGGCCTCATCAATAGCCTCTATACCCGCTATGGGACGGAGATAGAACTCGGAACCTCTTTTTGCTCTGTGAAAGTAGAAGAAAATAAGCCCAAGAAACAAAGCGCTGCCAATCAATGTAGGGATCTCACTTGGGCTGAACCACTCACCCTGCGGCAGCTCTGCCCCGG
>JAGGYZ010000043.1 GCA_021162285.1 Candidatus Fermentibacteraceae bacterium | reverse complement strand
TGTTCAGTTCTTCGGCGATATGCATGTTCCTTACCCTGAAATCGTCTGTATTTCCTTCTCCATAGTGCCAGCCCCAGAAAGCTGCAGGAACAATGGATAGTGCAACGAGTATTACACCGGCGGTATGAAGAGCCCCATCTGGAATCCTGAAAAGTGTGAGCAGTTTCTGCAAAAGCAGGGGAAGTACGAATACGCAGAAAAGCACCGCAGGATAGGCATACCAGTACCACAGCCTCCAGGAGGAAAGAGAAAGCTGTGAAACTGTGAACAGAATCATGAACAGACTTGTCACCTTCACAGACGGTCTCGTTTTTTTGAAGAACAGAACTGCAATAGATAACAGGAAAAACAGCAGGTACAGCCCCCATGGGCTTCTGATACCCATTGGGTCCGACAACAGGAACAACTGTTTTGCAAACAGGGTGTTCACCCCTATACCCGATGCCTTGATACTTCCGGAAACAGACAGCCAGGAATGAAACACCAGCCTGTTCACTGCCAGGTACAGTATGCCAGCAACCATCCCGGGAAGAAAAACGATAACAGCAGACTTCCTCCGCCACCTGCACCGGCTCACTGCCCATACTCCTGCCAGAGCTGCAAGAAGCGATGCATCAAGCCTTGCAAGCCCTGTAAGCGCCAGCAGGCTTCCAAAAGCAATAAGAGAGCGCTTTGGGCTTGTCGGAGTAATCCTGTCCAGCATCACCAGAGCGGCAAAAGCCAGAGGTATAAGAATTGAAGTTTCCATTGCAAGGTGAGAAAAATCCCTCATGTACCGAAGGAAGATGATCAGAACCGGCAGGATCACTTCAAGAGAGAACTGTCTGCTCATGAATTTCACAGCAAAGATCCCTGCAGTGAAAAGAAGAAGAGAGGACAAGACACCTGCTGCCCGAAGAAAACCTGTCTCATCTGGAAAGACAAAACGGGTTACTGTAAGAATTCCCATCCACAGTGGATGGAAACCGTTGGTTTCGGAGACCCCGTCGAAAGAAACTTCACCTTCTTCCACCGTATTCCGAGCAACAGTAGCATAGAAAAAAGCATCATCTTCAAAACGACAGACAAGGTTTTCAGGCGATGCCGACAATACAGAGAACACATCTGCGATCAACCAGACAGATAGGACAGCGATAAGAAGCCATGCGTCTCTGCTGTGCTTTCCCGCAGTAATTAGATACTCCAAATACTTGTCTCCAGTGTGGGGCTTAAGGATTAACTTACAGCAGTATTATAGAAACACTGGAACCTGTATGGGATAGCGTACTCTCCCCCTTACTTGCGGATAGCCTTTATTTACTGAAAGTATCTTTCCTGCTGAAATCCGGCAGGTAGTTGTCCGGTGAGGAATCCGGCTCCTGGATTAGAAGGTTTACGAGACCAAGCTTTTCTGCAGTTTCAACTGCCCTCCAGTATTCAGAAGGGCGGAGCTTTCTGGAAAGCAGAACGAACTCTTCTGCCCGGTAGACAGGGTTGTACTGAGACATAAGACTTACAGCTATCTGTGTGGATACAGAGGCAACAAACCTGAGAATTTCCTCTGTATCTGCTATGTCGTTGGGAAGAACCAGGTGCCTCACGCACAGACCTGACTCTGCAACGCCGTTTGCGAGTTTCAGAAGGCCTGTCTGCCTGAACATTTCCTTAACCGCTGCCCTGGCTGCCCCGGGATAACCGGGAGTGGCGGAATACTTCAACGAACTGTCCTCACTCCAGTACTTGAAGTCAGGCAGATATATGTCTATCAGGCCTTCCAGTGTCCGGAGAGACTCAACAGTTTCAAAACCGTTTGAGTTCCAGATGGTGGGAACTGTAAGCCCTTTTTTTCTTGCTGCTTCTATGGTTTCCGCAACCAGGGGAAGGTAGTGCCCCGGGGAAACAAAGCCCACTGTGGGGCATCCCTGCCGCTGAAGGTTGAGGAGTTGTTCCGCAAGAGCATCAGGTGTGTACTGCCTGCCGCCGCCACAGGTGCTTATCTGGTGATTCTGACAGTAGACACACGACATGGAACAGTGATTGAAGAACACGTTGCCTGTTCCCGTGCTGCCTGTAAAAAAGGGCTCCTCTCCTGTGTGCACAGCACACGAAGCCACTTCCATTACCGTTCCGGCCCCGCAGTAACCTGTTTCCCCGGAAGTTCTGTCTGCGCCGCAACGGCGCGGGCAGAGGTTACAACTGCTAAAGATAGCCGTGCGCTTCATCTATTGCGTCGTTAAGCATTTCTGTACCGGGAACAACGAACCTGCCACCTTTTATGATGAATACTTCTCTTCCGTCGGGGTGAACAACACTGATCGAATCGAGAGAGCTGTACGGAAGGGTTACATCGGTGTGTTTGTTTGTGTAGGCGAGGGAGGGGTTCTGCCTGCGCTGTATGGTCTTCTCGTTGTCTACAGCTATCATGGTCTTACCTGTGAACGGGCTGGGTTTCTGAGCATCCTCCGACCAGGTAAAACATGTGTCTCCAACTGCGAAATGCGGCCCCATCTTCTCAAGAATAAGAATGGGAAGCAAACCCATTATTCCATGCTTCAAAGCCATGGCATAAGCAACAGTGTTGGTTCCAATAGCAAACTCACCAAGCGGAAGGGTTTTGTGCGGAAAGAACAGATTCTCTTCGATGTAATCCCTGCCCCTCTGCGGGTCTTCAAAATTGGCACACGACCAGTCGGAAACATACCCGTCCTTGAACTGAAGACGGATGTTGTCATACCTCAACCCTTTGAGAAAGGACTCTTCAACATGAAGCAACCCGGTTGTTCCCTTTAGAACCGGAGATGTAAATACCTCACCAAGGGGAACATTCACTGAAGCAAGACAGTTCTCAAAGATTGTCTGTTTCTCCGGATCTGTGACAGGACACAGGGTAACTTTCAAGTCAGTTTCATTGGTACCTCTACCGAGGACATGGGCGTATTCTGCCCCGTCCATGGCATCTATGATAGCCTGCTGAACCGGTCGGTACACATCGTTTGAGAGTGTGTTGAGTTCTACCGTGTCTTTAAATATCTCTTCGAAATTTCCTTCAATCTCGGGAGAGGGAAACGCTATGATCTCGAAGCTGGTTTCCTCTCCCGGCATGTATTCGTTTGAAATCAGCCGCAGCCCCTGGGTCAGTCTGTTGAAAAGAGCTGATGTGCTGCTGTCTGCTTTGCATGCTTCAGGTTTAAGAACGGGGCTGAACGGTGGTTCTCCGAAAACATCGAGATAAGCTGTTCCGGAATAGTTGTGAAAAATGTCAGCCATGTCCCGGAAAACCTTTTCCGTTACCGACAGTCTTTTGTCTACCAGCTCTTCACTGATACTGAGGGCATAATCAAAACGATGATCGTAACCAGCCTGCTTGTTCATTCTGGTTCCCATGACATGACGAACAAACATCCTGAGCCCGTATTTCTCAAATCCGGAGATCAGTCCGGGGACTATTCTTTCATAGCCTGCCTGGAGGATAAAGCCGACTGTACTTTTTATAGAATAGTCCATTCCCGATTCTCTAAACCCCTCAATGTAGGATTCAACAATGGTTTCTGACATAAGACTGATATCTTCTTCGGGAAGAGAGTTGATAAACGAGGCTGTTCTG
>JAGGYZ010000146.1 GCA_021162285.1 Candidatus Fermentibacteraceae bacterium | reverse complement strand
TGTCTGTAGCATCAGATCCCCAGAAAGGTGTCTGGGCATCTTCATACCACTTCGGTCTATCGTGGATCCGGGACAACGGAACATACGAGAGTTCAGGTGACACGATACTGACCTTCGTAAAAGATTCTCTTGAATGGCACAGTGCTGAAGCCACCATTATACCGGCGGACATTCCCAACAATCAGCCTGTTATGCTTGTTTCACAGAGCAATGGCATGTGGGCGGCTTTCCGCCAGTTCGATCCGGCAGGATCTCCCGATGAACCAAGTGGAATCCTGGGATTCAACGGAGACCCAATGGGAGAAATGAACTGGGCTCCACGCACAGGGGGAAGCGGTATTGCTTCTGTGAATATCCGGGCGATTTACCCTGCATCGAATGACAGCCTGTGGGTGGCTTTTGAAACAGGTGGAGGTTGTCAGCTTCTTGTTCACTCCGGAAATCCTTCCGACCCGTCACATGATTCATGGTATCCCGGTTCGGAGCAGGCATTTTCCACAGCATTCGGCCTTCCCTCTGGAGAGGTTTTCTGTTTTCTGAAGGTTCCAGGCACTGGGCTTCTTGCCGGAACGGCAGAGGGTCTGGCGCTGTGGACAGGCACAGGGTTTACCCAGTATCAGAGTATCACCGGACAGATAAAGACCATGGCTCTTGATGCCAGGGGAAGGATCTGGTGTCTTGGGGAGGCAGGAGTTTACAGAATATCAGACGGGCAGGTAAGTGTTTACAACGATCTGAACAGTGATTTTGTGCAGTCGCCCCAGTACCTGTGGGAGTATTCTGCCACAGATCCTGTTAACGGAGGAGTTTATCTTTCTTCAGCTGAAGGACTGTGGCTGGTGAGTCAGACTGAAGACTCCGGCGGCACCGGGAACGGTGTATCATTCTATCCCCAGCCGTTTATCAGCGGAGAAGATCAGCTGAGATTGTGCGGCGTGGAGGAGGATAGTCCGGTGACGGTGGAGTTTTTCGAGCTGGACGGCTCCCATGCGGGAACTGTGAGCGCACAGTCTGTGTCCAGCTGGATATGGGATGGAAGTCTCGGCGGAAACGAGGTAGCCGGCGGAGTTTACATGGTTCTTGTTACCGTTAACGATATTGTCTATCCGGCAAGAATATCGGTGGTGCGATGAGTATCAAAATAAGAAGAGTTTTGAAACAGGACAGAGCGGCATGGGTAGCGTTTGTAGAAAGATCGAACAACGGAACAATATTCCATTCGCCGGATTTCCTGGACTACCACCCGGAAGGAAGATTTGACAATCACCATCTTGTGGTTGAAAGCAGTTCCGGGAAAACAATGGCTTTTATTCCGGGAGCAGTTTCACAGTGGGATGACGGCCCGTGGTTCAGAAGCTATCCGGGAGCTTCCTACGGCGGTCCTGTTCTTGATGACAGCCTGGGTCTTGACAAGGTGGAGAAGCTTACAGATGCACTTATAAAGTACTGCAGGCAGCAGGGTTTCAAAGGAATAGAAATGACGCTGCCGCCTTTACCCTACTTCAGACGGCCACACAACTACATAGATTTTTCCCTTATCAAAAACGGTTTCATCTACCGGAAAAGGGAACTTACTGCGGTTATAGATCTGAGAAGGCTCGGTGAGGAAATAGACCTGGGTTTCAGTCAGTCGGCGAGAAGAGGGGTTCGCAAGGCTGTAAAATCCGGTTTGCGCGTGGTGGAAGACAACGATTTTTCAAAGTTCTACCCTGTTCTTGAAAGCAACCTGAAACAAAGGCACAATGTAAAGCCCACCCATACACTGGAAGAGCTGAAACTTCTGGATGATCTGCTTGGTGCAGGCAGGGTGAAACAGTTTGTTTCTGTGGATGATTCCGGAGAAGTATACGCCGGAATGATAATGTTCCACTGCAACCCCAGAGTAACCCTGGCTTTTTACATATCACACAATGAAGAGCATCAGGCCCTTCGCCCTGTAAACATTGTTTACCGTGAAGTTATCAACTGGGCAAGAAAGATGGGATATCACTACCTTGACCTTGGAACCTACACACTGAACATGGAGGTCAATTACGGCCTGTGCAGGTTCAAGGAATCATTTTCCGCAAGAGGGCAGTTCAGAAATACCTTCACAGGCAAGATCTGATCTCTATGGATCTTCGCACAATAGCTGCCTGGAGCGGTCTTCTGATCATATTCTTCGGCGGGCGGCTGATGACAACCGATATTGCAGCACAGTACCAGGTTGCCGAGTCTGTTTACGGAACCCGGGACCTTTTTACCGCTGAAGACGGCTGGCTGGTATCCGGTGTAAGGTCCGACAGCTATGTTCCCCATGCACCAGGTTACTCCGTTGTTCTTCTGCCTGCGGCGGGAATAGGGCTGGTTCTGGGGCTTGCAGCCGGTAAGGTGGCGGCAGCTTTTGCAGGCGCAGTTGCAAGTGTTCTTCTTGTTCTTGCTGTAAAGAAGCTGGCCGAGGGGTTTATGGGCCCTGTTGGATTGAACAGATTTCTAGCGGTTATGGTGGGTACCATGGCCCTTGTCTACGGCAGAATGCCCTACGATGTTACAACAGCCGCAGCCCTGGCTCTGTGGGGAGCGTGGCTGATGCAGACAGACAGGTGGTTTGCCGCAGGGATTCTGCTGGGTGCGGCTCTTCTGGTCCGTCCTGATTCAATTGTTCTTCTGCCTGTTTACTGGACGGAAAACAAAAACCCTGAGAAGTTCGCTTTCGCGGCTGCAGGGGCATTCCCCTTTGTTCTGGGAATTCTCGGATACAACTTCTACCGTTTCGGCTCTGTTCTTTCAGATGGACATTCCCAGGACCCTGCCATTGCTCTGGATATGTTCAGCCG
>JAGGYZ010000192.1 GCA_021162285.1 Candidatus Fermentibacteraceae bacterium | reverse complement strand
GTATGTGGTAGTCTTCCTTCCCGGCTTCAAGACCGGAAACAAAACCACCGACTTCCTCTGCGGTGTTAAGCACCAGCTCCTGGAACTCTCTGGGGCAGTTGTTCCCACTGCGATTTTCAAGGGAAAGAAAAATATTGATAACCTGTCGGAACTCGTTCTTTATCCCGTCAGCAAAAAGCTCTGGAGAGATAAAACCGTTCGCCGGAAGATCTTCTGAACCAACTGGGACACACTCATATTTCTGACCCGACCACGGCTTCTGCTCCAGAGTGGTTCCCTGACCAGGCAGCAATGCCTGCCTTACAGCCGCACCCTGAAAACTGTAGAAAGTCCAGCCGTCCATAGGGATCGCATCCCATACAACCTGACCTTCCCCGATTGAACTGCGCAGGGGGAGGAACTCGCCGCCAGCGAGCAGATTGATCTTTTGGGCAGCTAAACTTGCATCTTTGAGACCGCCGGGAAAAACAATTGTAACCGCATCGCCAGCAAAAGAAACCGGGAACCCCCTGAATTCAGCACAGATTGAGGCAACTGCCGACAGGGTGCTGCTGACCTCTCTGGATATGAGCTCAGCGCCCTCTGCGCCAAGCCCTGTCATACGCTCAAACCTCGATGTGAATCCAATAATATCAGCGAGTAGAACCGCCCCGCTGAAACTTCCCGATACAACACCCTTTCGCGTCATTTCTTTGATCATCAAAGGTGCGTAGCTCAAAAGTTCCCTTCGAAAAATGTCTGTTCCTGAATTTGCATATATAGCCTTAGAGTACAAGTGTGAACAGGCACTGTATTTCAATGGCTGACAACCACGTAAGTCATTGAAGCAACATCATGTTCACATGTTAATTATACACAATCAAGACCTGAAGGGCATAAAACAACTTCGTACCGGTTATGCAGAAGGAAAGACTACTTATCACGGAGTGATAGCTGACGGCTGCATCAAGTGCGCAAAGTGTCATTCACACAACACCGTACGCTCTGGCGGAGTGTTTTGAACTCTCGAGCTGCAGCCCACGGAAACCAGACACAACCGGCTCCACCTTTTCATCCCCAGAGTTGTCTGCAAGAGTGCGGAAAGACATATTCATACCGTAAAATTCTGTAGTTGAAAATCGTTTCTGTAAAGATCATATCCCCATTGCTGGTCACCTGTCAGTGTTTCTGTCTGATATGCGGCCGGAACAGTTTCACCCATACCATGGTTCCGAGATCACTTCACCGACAAGGCTGAACTTCTTTGTAGTCAGAAGATGTCTTGACACTGCAAGATTTGCTACAGTATTGTCTGTTTCAAGCAGGGAGGATTCATGGCGTCTGATTCCATGAGGGAAAACTACATAGTTGCTGATAAGACCACCGACAGCGAGCAGAGTTTTCGGAACCTGGTTGAAAACCTGCCGGATGGAGTGGTAGTTACTGACGAAGAAGGAAATCACATTTTCGTCAATCCCGGATTTGTCCGGATAACAGGCTACAGCACTGAAGAGCTTCTTGAAATGAACAGCCATGATCTTGACAGTTCCTCAGAAGGCAAAACTTTCGAGCAGCTTATGAAAGATGTCATGGCTGGCAAGCCTGTTGAACCCGTCTGTAAGTGCATAATCTCAAGAAAAGATGAAACTGAAGCGGTTGTTGAAATATCGGCAACTGTAACAAACTGGTCTGGGCAGAAGCGGTTTATGTTTGTGATTCACGATGTTTCTGAATCAAGCCAGACAGTAGCAGCCCTTAAGGCCAGCAGCAAAATACTTCGGCTTCTGGAAGACAACACCTCTGATATCATCTGGATGGTGGATCTTGATCTGAATATCACATATGTCACCCCTGCAATACAGACAGTACTTGGGTATTCCCCCGAAAGTATTGTCGGCTCATGTGTGAGTGAGATCGTTGATAAAGATATTTATACCATGCTCAAAAAAACAATCGCTGAAATGATAAAGAGTGGAATTGGGTCTGACCCTGTTGTGGTTGAGGCTGATATGCGGCACAGTGACGGGCGTATGATCCCCCTGGAGATCAAGGGGCGCGTACTTTTCAATAGTAGTAAAGAACCCATTGGGATACAGGGTATCTCAAGAGATATTACTGACCGGAAAAATGCGGAAAACGAGCTGCAGAAAAGTGAAATGCGGCTGAAGAGCATGTTTGAGAACATGAGCAGTGGCGTTGCGGTTTTCAGAAGCGTTAGTGACGGGGAAGATTTCGAATTTACTCAGCTGAACCCCACCGCACAGAGGATGAACAAAGTCACTGAAGAATTTGTTGCAGGGAAGCGTGTTACAGATGTGTTTCCCGGAGTGATCGGGAACGGGTTTCTTGATATGCTCAAAAAAGTCTGGAGAACCGGGGAGTCAAGCCGTAATGAACCGGTATTTTACGGGGATAACAGGATATCGGGGTGGCGTGAGCACTTTGTTTACAAGCTTGATACCGGAGAGATCGTGGCCATTTTTAACGATGTTACATCACACAAAGAGGCAGAACTTGCCCTGGAAGGAAAAGAACTGTATTACCGCACCCTGCTTCACTCGCTGCACGATGATATTATTGTTATTGACAGTGATTACAGGGTTGTGGATGCGAACAACGCTTTCTTGAATAATACCGGATACAACCGGGAAGAGGTGATAGGGCGGTTATGTTATGAAGTAACCCATTCAAGCAGCGTTCCATGCCATGAGAAAGAAAACAACGATTGCCGGGTGCTGGAAGTGTTTGAAACCGGTGAGGCGATTTCCAGCAGGCACATTCATATGGATTCAGGCGGTATTGCCCGGTACTATGATGTTCTGCTCTCCCCTTTGAAAGACGCAGACGGTAAAGTTACCCATGTTATAGAGGCATTGCGTGATGTTACTGATATGGTCGAAGTGCAGAAAGAAAGAGAATTGCTGGTAACTGCCATCGAGCAGTCAGCGGAGACCATCGTAATTACAGATATTGAAGCAGTAATACAATACACAAATCCTGCCTTCGAGCAGATTACCGGGTACACCAGAGCCGAGGCTTATGGTCAGAATCCCAGGGTTTTACAAAGTGGAGAACATGATTCTTCCTTTTACAGGGAATTGTGGGACACTCTCACCGGTGGCAATACCTGGAGCGGTCGATTCATCAACAAAAAGAAGAATGGAACACTGTACACCGAAGAGGCAACAATCACACCTGTGCTTGATAGCTCTGGCGAAATTATCAACTATGTTGCGGTAAAGCGTGATATCACAGCGAATTTAAAACTGGAACAACAATACAGGCAGTCGCAGAAAGAGGAATCCATTGGACGCCTTGCAGGTGGAATTGCCCACGATCTTAACAACCTGCTTACTCCTATTCTGGGATACAGTGAACTGTTGCTGGGCGACTTTGGCCCGGGGGATTCGCGAAGAGATTCTGTAAATGAAGTAATACACGCAGGGCTTCGGGCAAGAGATCTGGTTCATCAGCTTCTAGCTTTCAGCCGAAAGCAGACCCTGGACTACAAACCCCTGAACATGAACAGAATCCTTTCCGATCTGGAGAAGCTGCTCAAACGAACAATTCCGGAAGACATTAAGATCATTTTGAGCCTTTCTGATCACACTACACCTGTTATGGCAGATATAGGGCAGGTAGAACAGGTACTGATGAACCTTTCGGTAAACGCCGCAGACGCCATGCCGGAGGGAGGATCTCTGACTCTTAGAACTGAAAGTGTTCTTCTTGAAGAGGAATTCACCAGTCGGTACAGCGAGGTTCTTCCAGGTTCCTTTCTTTTGCTTTCAGTAAGTGATACCGGATGCGGAGTAAGCGAAGAGGTGAAGCAGCATATGTTTGAACCCTTTTATTCTACCAAGGGTGAGCACGGAACAGGGCTGGGGCTGTCTACGGTACAAGGCATCGTTAAACAGCACGGCGGTATCATCGAGGTTCAGAACAGACCCGGTGGAGGCACCGTTTTTCTTGTCTACCTTCCCGCTGCAGCCGAGCCAGTTAGTTCGAACGGTAGCATGGAAGAATCTGTATCACTACAAACGGGGACCGAAACAATTCTTCTGGTAGAGGATGACAAGCAGGTCAGGGAATTGACCGTTGCTCTTCTCAATAAACAGGGATATCCTGTTTTCCCGGCAGAAACCGGGCGTGAAGCTATAGAAATTATAAAATCTTTAAAGGGCAGAATCAATCTGCTGCTTACCGATGTAGTAATGCCCGGGATGAACGGCAAAGAGCTTTTTAAGGTAATCCATAAGATGTTTCCTGATGTCAGGGTTCTATTTATGTCTGGCTACACCAATGAAGTTATTGCGCAACGTGGAGTTCTTGAAGAAGGGCTGGTTTTTATCCAGAAGCCTTTTACCATTTACGCCCTTGCAGGCAAGATCCGTGAGGCTCTCGGAGGGAAAGGAGACCGATTACCACAAAGCACTACTGAAATGACTGGACCAGTCAAGAGGGAATAAGCTTATTCTTTTCCTTTCCTCTCTTTCGATGGATCAGCAGCTGGCGTTAGTCAATCGGGGGTCTGATTATACTGGTATCCGCGGGTTGGTTGCAGCATTTCATCTATTCGTCCGGGCATATACAGAAAGCGCCCACCTGGCACCGGTTGTACATGATCAGGTCTGTAAATTCACTGATGTCAGTTCGAGTTGGGAACTGTACAGAGAATTCAGCAATAACGCAGATATGGATTGCAGGCTCAGTTTACATTCTTGTTACCATTATCCGGAAAAGACTT
>JAGGYZ010000344.1 GCA_021162285.1 Candidatus Fermentibacteraceae bacterium | reverse complement strand
AGTGCCTTTCTCGCAAAGTACACCGGCAGCAGCATACCTCCTCTTATGGAGCTTGCCAAACTTCTTGCAGCAACAGATAACATCTCGGCAAACTCGGGAATCGAATGATGATATCAGACTTCTTCTGGCTCCGGGTTCCTCTTTGGCAGGGACAAAACCGAAATCATCAGTTATGGACAAACAGGACAATCTGCCATTGGCAAAATTTCCATCAAGTTGCGGTAATGGCCCCAAGTTCAGAATCCAGCCTTTCAGCAAGGTAAACCTTCAGTAATGATTGATACGGAATATCCTTCTTGTTAGCCAGGAGCTTCAGCTCTTCGATCATGGATTCCGGTAATCTGAGGGAAATTGTTTTTGTTGAAGGTTTAAGTTTAGAGAGGGTTACTCTCTCTGCACTCTTCCAGTCCAGATATTCTGCTGAATCGTGGGTCTGCCAGAACTGTCGTTCCTCTTCTTCAGTCTTAAAGCTGGGTATTTTCTTTTTCATTTTTGAAACCTTCGTTCTTCTGTTTGTGTCATGTCCCTTGCCGATATGATCCTGATCAGCTGGCTACTGATAACAAAGACAACAAAAAGCATTCTGTTCATATCGGTCTGTCCAAGCACATAAAATCGTGGTTCGTGGTTCGAATGTGAGATATCCCTTTGCAGAACAAACGGACGGTTAAAGAACACCTGCTCGCATTCTGACCGGGTAACACAATGCTTTTTCCAGTTCTTCACTGCACTGCCTTCATCCCATTCGAATCCGGTACAATCTCTGAGCATATCTCTTGGTTTTACCATATTCGATGTATATAACTATCATATACTTTAGTCAAGGTGGCATCCTGCGCAACATTCTCTCCGTCACCAATCTTCTTCCCCAGTAATCACCCATTCCCTCAATCTCTTCTTTCAATTCTTCCGGCAGTGATCCTGCCATGGTAGAGTGGACACTGAGCTAAGCTGGTATTAGAAAAAATAGCAGGATCACATCTTCCATCAATTGAGATGAGATCAGGAGGTCTAAGTTGTAGTGTTACAGGAATTTTTCTTGACCAGTGTTGTTGCAGGATCATCCGGGTATTGCATATCCTCTTCACTTTTGTATATTTGAAGAGGATTTGCATAAAGGAGCTTCCATGAGTCGACAACAACAAATACTGGAACTTGCCAGGGAAAAAGGTATTATCCGAGCCAAAGATGTTGAGGCGGCGGGTATTTCCCGAAACTATCTGTACCGAATGCACAGTGAGGGGCTTCTGGCAAAGAGCGCTGTGGGACTCTACACCCTTCCGGAGGCTCCTGTAACTGAGAACTCGACCCTGGCGGAGGTTGCGAAAAGGCTGCCTAAGGCCGTCGTTTGTCTTATTTCCGCCCTGAGCTACCATGAAATTACCACTCAGATCCCTCATCAGATATGGCTAACCATCCCGAGAGGCTCCTGGAGACCGAATGTAGACTACCCACCGCTTAATCTGACCTATGTTTCAGACCCCGCCTATTCGTTCGGTATTCAGGAGCATGTCATAAACGGCGTGGCGGTTAAAATCTACAGCCCGGCAAAGACAGTTGCTGACTGCTTCAAGTTCCGCAACAAGGTCGGTCTCGATGTTGCTATTGAAGCACTCCGTGAGGCATGGCGCTCGCGTAAAGTCACCATGGATGCGATGGTGATTGCCGCCGGAATCGACAGAGTGTCGAAAATCATGCGCCCATACATGGAGGCGATTGTATGAGCAAGAAAAACGTTGCACACTCAATCTTTCAGCGGCTTCTGAGCCGTGCCAGAACCAACAGGGAAGATTTCAATCTTCTGCTCTCCCGTTACGGCATGGAACGATTCCTTTACAGGCTCAGCGTCTCGCCCCACAATGACCGGTTCATTCTGAAAGGAGCCAGTCTGTTTCTGGTCTGGAAAGGACATAATTACCGAGTCACCAGAGATGCGGATTTTTTGGGATTCGGTAGTTCCGATGTCGAACAGCTCGCTGATGTATTCCGAGGTATCTGCAACATCGAGTTTCAGGGTGATGGCATGACCTACCTGCCGGAATCTCTGAAAGCGGAGAAGATCCGTGAAGACCAGGAATACGTGGCGTGCGAATCACCCTGGTCGACATGCTCAATCAGGCCCGGATTCCTCTCCAGGTTGATATCGGATTTGGAGATGCGGTAACACCAGCCCCTGAACAGATCGAATATCCAACCCTTTTTGATGCTCCCCCACCGTTCTTGAAAGCCTATCCTCGATATACGCTGGTGGCCGAAAAGGTGGAAGCAATGGTCAAACTCGGCCTGGCTAACAGCCGAATGAAAGACTTTTATGATATCTGGCTGCTATCCAGACTCTTCTCGTTCGAGGGGAATATTTTGAGAAAAGCGTTGGAGAATACCTTCGAACGGCGGCGCACAACATTTCCGCCGTCCACACCCTTCGCGTTAACACCCGCTTTTTACGAAGACCCTCAGAAAACCGTTCAATGGATAGCCTTTGTAAAAAGGTCAAAGCCCGACATACCAGTTGGTGACATATCTGCTGTTATCGCCGCCATAGCTGTCTTCATCGCTCCTGTCATCGAAAGTCTGCAATTGAATGCTCCCTTTGAAGAAGCATGGGTACCTGAGCGGGGATGGGGGCTTCGGTTGTAAGGGCAACACTCTTCCAAATGGAGTCTACATGATAATGGATGAGTCTGATGATATGAAAACTGATCCTGCCACACTGAATTGGAGGCGGAGATATGCTACAGCAGAGGATTGGATTTACAGGTCTCAGCAGTTTGCATCGCTTTGCTCCTAAGCATCCTCTCTGTCACCAGTCTTCTATCCCTGTT
>JAGGYZ010000164.1 GCA_021162285.1 Candidatus Fermentibacteraceae bacterium | reverse complement strand
GTCTGTCTTGATGTATCCGCTGATCTTCAGGGAACAGCACCTATGAGAAGGCTTATTCAGGGAGATGTTGGTTCAGGCAAGACGGTTGTAGCTGCTTATGCGTGTATTGTAACGGCTCTTTCCGGAAAAACAGCAGTGGTACTCGCACCAACTGAGGTACTTGCTGCCCAGCATTATCGCAGTATCGGAGAGTTCTGCAGCCAGTACAATCTGGACACTTATCTTCTCACTGGAGGTACTACCGGTTCAGAACGGAACACAATTGCACGGGAGATTACGAAGAAACCTCAGTGTGTTCTGGTGGGTACCCACGCTGTGCTGGAAGACTGGGTACCTCTTGATAACCTCGCTCTTCTTGTGGTGGACGAACAGCATCGTTTCGGTGTTGCCCAGAGAGAGAGGCTGCTCACAGGCAGAACTCCCAGACCGCACTCTCTGGTTATGTCCGCGACACCTATTCCCAGAACTCTCGCCATGACTTTCTATGGAGATCTTGATATTTCGGTGCTGGATGAAATGCCGCCAGGTCGCGGTTTTACAGAAACCAGAGTGGTCGATTCTGCAGACAAAAGCGGTGTTTTTCAATTCATGCTTGAAAGGCTTCAACTTGGGGAAAGGATATTTCTGGTGTATCCCCTGAAGGAAGTTTCGGAGAAAACTGATCTTCTTGATGCAGCATCAGCTTACGAGACAGTCTGCAGGGGCCCTATGGCAAAGTTTGGAGCCGCACTGCTGCACGGCAGTATGTCTCCTGCCGAGAAACTGTCCGTCACCGAGAGGTTCAGCAACGGGGAAATCTCTGTGCTGGTGAGCACTACAGTAATTGAAGTTGGAATCGATGTTCCTGATGCCACTGTGATGGTTATTGTAAATGCAGAGCGTTTCGGGCTAAGTCAGCTTCACCAGCTCAGGGGCAGAGTGGGAAGAGGAAGTGGAAATGCCTGGTGTTTTCTTGTTCCGGGAAAGAACGCATCCAGGATTTCTCTGGGGAGGCTTCATTTGCTCGAATCCACCTCAGACGGGTTTGTTATAGCAGAAAAAGACCTGTCGTTCAGAGGTCCGGGGCAGGTACTGGGAACAGCTCAGCATGGCATTCCTAAGTTCAAAGTTGCCGATCTGCTAGAGGACGGACCTGTTCTCGGGAAGGTAAGTAACATGTCTCCCATGGAATTACATGATGTTCGCCGTCTGATGAAAAGCCAGGCCTGGAGGTACGGGGACACACAGCTTCCAAGCATATAGACAGGGGCTTGACACCGCCTCTCAGACTGTTACTTTTATGTATTGCAGTACAGGTTCATCAAACGATTTTTATTCGTGGCTCTAAATGGTCACTGGGGGGGGCATGGCAGCAAGCGAAAATGCTAGGATTCAGCGACTTATCAACTCCGCAGAAGATTTTGTACAAAAAGGCGAAAGACAGAAAGCGCTTACAGAATTGCACAAAGTTCTCGATATCGATTCAGGAAACAAAGCAGTTAAAAAGAGAATTTCAGAAATAGAGCGGGAAGTTGCTGCTATGCGCAATTTTAGAAAGACCAGAGATTCCCGCACACACAAAACCGGTAAGTCAGTCAGTTCCGGAGATTTTGTTGAAGAGTGTATTGCCAGGTCCGAAGAGGCGTTCAGGCAGGGTGATGAAGTAAGGGCACTTCAGGAACTTGAACGTGCGAGACGGCACGATCCGGACAACAAACTGGTCAAGAGGAAAATAATCACAGTAAGACGGCAGATAAAAACGGACAATCTGTACGATCTTGCCCTTGCAAGGCTCTATGAATCAGACCCTGTGGCTGCAGTTAAGAACGCTCGGGCGATTTTTGCCGTCTGGCCGGGAGCTCCAGTTCTCTCCGATCTGCTTGACAAGCTTGAAGCCTATACCCCCGCTGAAGTTCTGCCCGGGGAAGAAGAAGAAGTAGAAGACCTTGAATATGCTGATCTTGAAGATGCCGATCTTGAAGATATTACTGAGGATGAAGATGTTCCTGCTGAGGAGGTTTCCGATAAACCGGAAACATCTCCGGAAGATGCAGCAATTATCTCCATTCGCGGAAAGATTTCCAGAAACAACCTGGTCGGGGCTCTGGAAGAAGCAAGAACAGCTGGAAAAACCTACCCTGGAAATGTCACCCTGAAAGAACTTCTTAACAAACTGGAGAAACTCTCGGGAAAGAAAACCACAGGCAAGGCAGCGGTGGCTCCTGTGGTAAAGACAGGTCGGTCTGAAAAACAACCGAAGAAGAAGCCTGTTGCACTTATTGCGGCAATTCTCATTGTTCTTGTACTTGTTGTTGTTTTTGTGGTCATCAAGCCATTCAACAAAGTTCCCCAGGAGGATACTACGCAGCAGGCGGCTGTTTTTCAACCGTACGCTGTTACATACAGCGTTAGCGGAGTTGACGACTTTTCTGTAACAGTAGATGGCGAAGCGGTAAGCACTCTTCCCGATGGCTCCTTCGTTGTAGAAGGTTCTGCAGAGGGTGCCAGAACTGTTGAGGTGCGTTCTTCAGGGTATGAGACCTTCAGAGAAGATGTAGTTTTTGAGAGCGGCGAGGAAGCTGCACTTTCCATTACTCTCGACTCGCTGGGTACAAACACTGTGCAGGTTGTTATGCAGGCTTCCGGGTCTGACAGTGGAACAGGAGTTACCTGGCTTGTAGACGGTGCGGAAGTGGAAAATACAGTGAGTCTTCTCACCGGTATGCATGTTTTCCAGGCTGTGCTTGAGGGTTACAATTCAGTTCCTGAATCTATTCTGGTCGACTACTCCCAGGAACCTCTTCAGATTTCACTGGCCCTTCTTTCCCAGGAAGAATCTCAGGTTATTCTTGCCCTGGCAGGAGATATACCGGGGTCTGCTGTGTTTACCATCGATGGTGACAGGGTGGGTTCAGGTGTTCGCAGAATCAGTGAGGTTCTTCCCTTTGGAACACACACTCTGCGGGTCGATGTAGAGAACTACGAAACCTGGAGCAGGAGCATCACACTGGATGCCGGCGGATACAGCGCTACAGTTTCACCGGTTGAGATAGTTACCACAGGAAGGCTTCTTATTGCTCCCGAACCATGGGCGGATGTCAGTGTAGACGGTGTATCCGTGGGGCAGACCCCCATGGCTCCAATTGAACTCGAAGAAGGATCACACACCGTCCAGCTTACAAATCCCGATTATGAGGACCAGACCAGCACCGTTACAATCACTGCCGGGGAAGACACCAGCGTAAGGTATACTGCTGCGGCTGCCCAGGAAGAACAGCCTGAGGTAATAGTAGAAGAGCAGCCTGTGATGCCGCCTTTCCCTATCTCTCAGGTAGGTCCTGAAGTTCCAGGTCTGGCCAGTGATATGGGCGATGTTCACGGGTATGTAACTCTGGATGTGCTCGTTGGAGTTGACGGTTCTGTGAAAAGTGTAACGGTGGTTAACGATGAACTTGGTCTTGGATGCGGAGCTGCTGCCCGGGCTGCAGTGAGTCAGTGGGTCTTCAACCCGGCAACCCAGGGCGGCGTCCCCGTTGAGCTGACTACGCAGGTTCAAGTCCGTTTTGATGTAGAGTAGAATGATGTACAGAGATTCAGACAGCTGGATTCTCCATGCCGATGTGTATGGAACCGCAGACGGCTTCGAGGTTTTTGTGGAAATCCCGGGAGTTCACCGCGGGGATATAGAGCTTGAAGTGACTCCCCTGGTTGTGAAGGTCTGGGGGGTTAGAAAAACCATCTGTCAGGGAGCGACAGCTCTTGCCATGGAAATACAGACCGGCAGGTTCCAGCGTGATGTTCACCTTCCCTACAGGGTTGATACATCCAGTGTTTCAGCTGAGCTGAAGTCCGGTGTGCTCCATATAAAGCTGGTAAGACAGAAGCCGGTAAAGGTAGTGGTACCTGTTCAGTCCCGGGAAAACTCATGACTGGCGGCGGGGACATTCCCGACATCATACCTATTCATCTTTTCGATCAGGGTGTTCTTATGCCGTACACTGTGCTGCCCCTTACTGTAACCGATCCGGACATGATTGCTATGATTGATCACGCTGTAAACGGAGACAAAATCATCGGCGTAGTGGCAGAGTCACCGGAGGGTGATCGATACAGAGTGGGCACTGCTGCAGGTATCTGGAAGCTGTACAGATTTCCGGGAGATGTGGTAAGAGTAACACTCAAAGGGCTGTACAGGTTCAGGATTGTTGAAGAGATGGAAATTGACGGCATATCCAGCGCAAGGGTTGAAAGGCTGAACACGGAGTTTCCAGAAGATTCTGATGAGCTGGAAGCTTGGCGCAGGTCCATAGAATTACAGCTGCGAAAGATAATGGAGCTCACTCCAGGTATACCTGACGAACTCCAGCTTATCACGCTGCTGCGTGACCCGGAGAAACTGGGTTTTGTTGCTGCAAGCGGACTTGAAGCTTCCATTTTCAAAAAGCAGACCTTTCTTGAGGAAAACAGCATAGTCCTCAGATTCAGGTTGCTGAGATCTATGATGAACTACGAGATTCAGAGGCTGAAACTCCGCGAGCACATCGAGGGTCAGGTTAGAATGGAGATGGAGCAGGATCAGAAGGAGTACTACCTCAAAGAGAAGATGAAGGTAATTCAGAAGGAGCTTGGCGGCTCAACGGTCAACCCGGATGTTGTAGAGCTTTCGGAAAGAATGGCACGCAAGAATTTGCCTCAATCTGCTGCAGATGCCGCCGGGGAAGAACTGAAGCGGCTCTCGAAACTTCATCCCGGTTCTCCGGAGGCAGGGGTTGCCAGAAGCTATATCGAGTGGATACTGCAGTTGCCGTGGCTGGAAAAAACAGTGGATCGAATTGATATTGCCGAAGCTGACAGAATACTTAACAAAGATCACTACGATCTCAAAGATGTAAAGACCAGGGTACTTGAGTTCCTTGCCGTCCGCAAGCTTAATCCGAAAGGCAAGGCTCCTGTTATCTGCTTTGTAGGACCTCCCGGAGTTGGCAAAACCAGTATGGGCAGGTCTATCGCCCGAGCTCTTGGAAGGAAGTTTATCAGGCTCAGCCTCGGCGGAGTACACGATGAAGCAGAGATAAGAGGGCATCGGAAAACCTACATCGGAGCAATGCCGGGGCGGATAATACAGGGTCTCAAGGAAGCCGGGTCGTCTAATCCGGTGTTTATGCTGGATGAGATAGACAAACTGGGAAGAGACTACAGAGGAGATCCCACATCGGCTCTTCTTGAAGTTCTGGATCCGGAACAGAATTTCTCATTCAGAGACAACTATCTGAATACCCCTTTTGATCTCAGTGGTGTAAAGTTTATTACAACGGCAAACACACTGGAGACGATTCCAGGGCCCCTTCTGGACAGAATGGAAATAATCCGTATTCCGGGGTACACAGAGGATGACAAGTATCAGATAGCCCGGAGGTACCTCGTAAAGAGGCAGGTTGAAAGAACAGGCCTGTCGGGGAAGCTTGTACGGTTCACACAGAGTGGTCTTCGCTGTATTATCAAGCGTTACACCAGGGAGGCCGGTGTAAGAGAACTGGAGCGTTCAATCGGGGCTGTGTGCCGAAAATGTGCTGTAAAAGTAGCCAGTGGTGATATGACCATGACAACGGTAACCAAAAAAACTGTTCCCGACTATCTGGGCTCCTGGAAGTTCACTAGAGAGTCGAGGCTTCCGGAACCCTGTGTGGGTGTTGCCACCGGTCTCGCCTGGACGGCTGTGGGCGGAGAAATTCTTATGATAGAAACACTTCTTCTTCCCGGGAATGGAAAACTCATTCTTACCGGTCAGCTGGGTGATGTTATGAAGGAGTCTGCTCAGGCAGCATTGAGCTGGATCAGATCAAACAGAAGAGGCCACTGCAAGGATCCGTCAGAGTATGACATACACATTCATGTTCCTGCAGGAGCCACACCTAAAGACGGGCCGTCTGCAGGGGTTGCAATAACCGCTTCGGTTCTCAGCGCATTGTGCGGAGAACCTGTTCGGAACAAAGTGGCAGTTACAGGTGAAATCACACTTCGCGGGACCGTTCTTCCAGTGGGCGGGGTTAAAGAAAAAGTTCTGGGAGCTATTGCAGCAGGGATAGAAAAGATCCTTCTCCCTGTGGAAAACATGAGAGATCTGGAAGAAGTACCGGAAGTGCAGAGGAAAGCCATGGAATTTGTGCCTGTTTCTGAAATAGGTCAGGCAATGGAACACTTGATTATTCGAGGTAACTAGATTGCAGAGAATGCTGTTGAATACGGTGATTTTGTCATCTTTTCTTGTTCTGGCATCGTGCGCGGGGAAACCGGTTGATGTTCTTACGGCATCAGATGGAACGGTGGTTACAGGTCAGCTTCAGAGCATTTCTTCTGGGACGGCTGTGGTTTCCGGAGCAGATGTTGCTGTACCGTCTGAAGGACGGGTCTGGTGTAAAAACGGTTCTACATTTGCCGGCGTTATCAGTGCATCTGACGGAGTTATCGTATCAGGGGCGAACTCAGTTCCCGTGGATTCTGTTTACATCGTAGTGTGGGGAAACACCGATGTTCATAATGAAACATTTGCTGTCGACGCTGCACATGGGTGGTTGAATACAGGGATCGAAATGCAGGAGGGAGAGATGTTCTCACTTCGCAGCACAGGAACGGTTGTTACCGAAACAGGTACAGCCACCCCCCAGGGGCAGGAGAAATTTTCTTCTTCTGTGTCTCTGGTTCCAGGAGCAACTTCAGGTCAGCTGGTGTTCCGAACAGGTGAAACACAGCAGCCGGTGGCAGCAGGAAGTACATGGATTGGTAAATCTCCAGGGTCTGGAGTTCTTATGCTGGCGGTAAATGTACCCCTTGAGGGAAGCATGGAATCCAGAGGTGTTTACACTGTAACGGTTACTGCAGGTACAAATGGAACCGGATCAGGTTCTGTAGTTTTTTATCCTGCAGACAGGTAAAATCAAAAGGTTGACTACCTGTGTCTCTTAGTTTAGAATTTATGAAGTTATGATATTGGAGACTACTGTGCCGGAGATTGTCTGCGGCGATGATAAGCTGCTCGTGATTCTCCGGGGAGAGCTGGAGGTGATCTGGTGAGGATAGTTACACTTGTGTTTGTCTTGTTTGCAGCTGTTTCAGTGGCAGGCGAGTATGTTGTTGGTTATGGAGATACCCTTTCCGATATTTCATTGCATTTTTACGGAACATGGGAGAAGTGGGTTGATATTCTCGCAGCCAATCCTGACCTGCAGGGTGCGGAGTACCTCGTTCCCGGTATGGTTCTTCAAATTCCGGATGTTACAGGAGCAGTTTCCGCTCCTGGATCAAGCAGTTATGTAACACAGGTTCCTGTTGGAGCGGTAGTAATCAGATCCAGCGAGCCTATTCTTTCCAGAATTCAGAGGGAATCAGCTGGATTCATCAGTTATAGTCCGCTGAATCCCCAGGGATATATCCTATCTACAAATGCAGAAGAACAGGATGCAGCAAGACATCTTACCGCCCTTCCCGGTGATTTGATTGAACTGGACTTCGGCGCCGATCAGGGTGTTGAAGAAGGCCGGGTTTACCACATACTTCGCCAGTGCGAGGAAGTTGAAGATCCTGAAACAGGTGACACAGGGCACATCATCAGAGTGGCAGGAGTCTGTCAGGTGGAAAGTACCACACCTTCAACATCTATTGCCAAGATCCAGCACGGTTATCTCTCTGTTCTGGAAGGTGACATGCTCGTTCCATATCAGGCGGCAGGTGATATCCGCGTTCAGAATGGCCCTGGAGTGGACAGAGGGCTTCTGTGGGTACTTGGCTTCAGAGATCAGGAACGGGTATGTGCTTACACCTACGATGTTATCTACCTCAGTGCAGGAAGCTCACAGGGCATAGCCCCTGGAGATGTTTTCACCGCTTATTCACCCAGTGAGCAGGTTAGAGACATTGATAACCAGTGGGTGTTTACTGCTGAAATTCCCATTGCGGATGTTGTTGTCCTCACAACGGAAGCCAGAAGCTGTGCCGCAATGGTTGTCAGCTCAAGAACTGCTGACATGATTGAAGTGGGAGACAAATTGTATCTCAGCAGAAGTCAACTGGACTAGGCGTGAATGTTCTGGAAAATTGTTTTAAAGGGAGATAACCCTTCAGGCAGGCTTCTTGCCGTGTTGTATGCCCGTACCGGGGAAACTATTGATTCTGTCCGGACGATGCTCGGCTCTCCTTCCGGTATGGTTCTTCAGGCAGGTCTGTCCAGAGATTCCGCAGATACTCTTGTTTCAGAGCTGCCCGGCGACGGTTCGGTGCAGATTCTTGTACAGCCGGATCAGGCTGTTTACATTCCTGTTCTTATGGGGTACCGTCCAGGCAGCAGAGGTCGGTTGAGGATTGCTCTTCAGAAACTCAGCCAGCTGCCCACCGAGGATGTTATCAGGTTTCTCGCCAGAATACCTATTGCGTTGAAGCTCGACGCAGACCTTTCAACAGCAGAATCAATAAAGAAAATTCTGGAGAAGGCCGGCGGGATCGTCGAGATAAGGTCTCCCGGGAATCTGGTCGGTGTCTCGAGCAGAAAAGAATACACAAAACCCACGACCAGAAAAGTGGTTCAAGTTACAGAGCAGGTTGACAAAGCGGTATCCAACCCTGTCTTGACTGCTGTTCCACCGGTGGTTTCTGACGCTGTTTACACTGCAGGCAGTAATACTGATATACCTGGAGTAATAGATTTTCACCCGCCGTCCAGGTTTGTCGCGGAAGCTCCTCCTCCGGTGAAAAAGGGGATTGATGACACACAGATTGAAGTCTCTCCTCACGCTGTCAGGTTTACCGTTCCGGCTGCAGTTATTCCGCCTGTTGCAGAGGGTGAACAACCTGTTTCTGTTCCTCCGCGCAGTTCACGGCCGACGGTTATGGTATATCTTTTCCCTGTGGCATCGGAAATCCGTCAAAGGGTTCAGAGTGCTCTGTGTGAGAAACTGGGATTCTCTGCTGATAAAGCCGGGCTTCTTGTTAGCAGAGCTCCAGCAGCAGTTGCCGGTTTCAGCCGCAGAAGTGATGCCCTTGCTGCCATGACGGAGCTTACTGATTACGGTATTCCTGTATCTCTCGTTCCAGATTCTTCCCCGGATGCAGATGTGTCACAGGGAAAATCGCTGATCGGATGGCTCAGTGGACACGGACCAGCATCTTGACAGTTTTCTTACATGGGCGGTTCTTGTGGGGAACCTGTCTGCCAATACAGTTTCCGCATACAGAAGAGATTTAATTGAGGCTGCAGATTTTACAGGTGATCTTGTCTCTGCGGATTCCGCGGCACTGGGTCAGTGGCTGCAGCACCTGCTGAGAAAGAAACTTGCTCCATCTACGGTGACAAGAAAACTCTCTTCTCTCCGAAAATTCTATTCATATCTGCTGGAAAGAAACATTGTCACAACAAATCCTGCAGCAAAAATTCGTCCCCCTTCAGCAGTGTTTCATGTTCCCTACAGCCTTTCTGTGGATGATGTTGTTCTTCTCATAGAGGTCTGGACAGGAGAAAATGCTCTTTCGTCGCGGAATCGGGCACTTATGGAGCTGGCCTACGGTTCCGGACTCCGTGCAGGAGAACTGGTGTCACTGACGGTTGACAGGCTCAGTTTGAACGAAGGGTGGGTGCGGCCGATTGGTAAGGGATCCAAAGAAAGGATTGTTCCCATGAGTCCACCATCTGTGAAGTGGATAGGTATCTACCTTGATATGTGGAGATCATCCATATCGGGAAGCCGCAGCGGGAAAACTGTGTTCCTCACAAGAAACGGTAATGCCCTTTCGAGAATGACCGTATGGAATATCGTCCGGAGTTCGGCTTTGAAGGCGGGAGTTTCTGCCGAACTGCATCCCCACACACTGAGACATTGCTTTGCGACCCATCTTCTTGAGGGAGGGGCCGACCTGAGAGTTGTCCAGGAGCTTCTGGGGCACTCTGACATAAGAACCACGGAGATTTATACTTCAGTAAGCCGAAAGAGGCTCAGCGAAGCTGTAGAGAAGTACCACCCCAGAGGGAGAGGATCTTGGTAAAATTTCCTGCTGACCTGCACAAACTCGATGACCTGGAAGTTCTGTTCAAACACGCTGCTGTCCGTTCGGCTCTCGGACGATCCGGTGTCAGAGTACCACAGCTTCCAAGGCTTCATCAGATAGTTCGAGACATTTCCAGAACTCCTTCGGGAGAAAGGGTTAATGCTATTTTCCGTCAGGTTAACCTGTGGACAGATGAATCGGTTTCAAGTACTATCCTCCCGCCTGCCGGTGCTTCTGCTCTTTTGTCTGCCTGTGCCAGTGAGGCTTCATCACTGCTGGAGCTGGGCTACCGAAGGGAGGATGGTATTGATTTTATTACTGCTCTTCCAGACCCGGCACACAATCCGGTCCGTACCACTTCTCAGATCAGAGCAGCTGTTCACCATATCGGTGGTGACATGTCGAGGTTTATCGAGCTGCTTGAACGACCGGAGCCGTCATCTCCCGAGCTCAAACTGGTTTTTTCCGTATGGCCCACAGGAGGCAGGCTCCCGGATGCATGGCGACCTGGCGAAGAAACTCTCAGTCTTCACCTTTCAGTGGACGATTCGTCGGTTCCCATTGTAGTTTCCTTCAGCAGAAGGCTTTTGGGGTACGGTCTTCTGTGTATGTGGGATCTTGCCAGCGGTATTGCAGGTGAAAACAGGAACATCAAGCTGTCCACTTCATCGTTCTCTCTGTTTTCAGAATTTTTTTAAGCCATTTTCCTGTGTTTTCTGTTATCTTATCGGTCTGGATTCTATGCTTTATTCTGTATGTGAAAGGTGGTTGTTTTGGCTGGTTCAATTGTTTTGTTAATGGCTGCGCTGGCAGTAATCCTTCCGGATGCGGTAGATGTTCCCGGTGTTAACGCCGGCGAGACGGTGGAAAGTGCGCGGTCCGGAGGCTATCAGTGGGTTAGAATACTGGAAAACGATTATGCTGTTATTGAGGTGACTTCCTCACCTGCGGTGCCTATGACTGCTTACGATAACACCGGTGAGGTACTCAGTTTTTCAATAGATGGTGAACCATTGATGCTTTCTGCATACAGTGACTACTGGTTCTGGATCAAAGCGGACAGCCCGACGCCAGTTGATTTTACAGTCAGTTACTGCCAGCCGGAACCTGTTGATACCCGTGGAGTCTCCTCTTCGCTCTCGTCTGCTGAGATGGCTGAGATATGGACCTTTCAGGCTGAAGAAGATGGCAGATGGAATT
>JAGGYZ010000249.1 GCA_021162285.1 Candidatus Fermentibacteraceae bacterium | reverse complement strand
CCATCAGCAATAATCCTTCCCTTGAATCTGTAACAGTAACACTCAGCCCCTTTACTGAAGGAATGAGGGAACTGATGATCTACGACATTTCAGGAAGGCTTGTTCAAAGACGATCTTATGAACCGGAAAACCGTTCCGTTCAGGATACCTTCGAAGGACTCGCCTCCGGGGTATATCATATTGTTGCAACCGCAGGTAACCGCAGGGGAACTCTAAAGCTCTGCGTTATCAGATAACTACCGTATGCCTGTTTGCTTCAAACCGTCCATGTAGCTGTAAACTGAAAACTATTCCACAACTACAAACTTCTCAGAAAGTTGAATGTCGCCATCGGTTATTCTGCATATATAAATGCCCGGTGCCAGTTCTTCCAGTATAACGGTATCCGAAGATTCAACTACATCCAGTTGCATTGCTGGCAGAACCGCTCTTCCCGATAAGTCATAAACTGTCAGTTCCAGAGCTGCTGGTTCCGCAACTGATATGGAAACAGACGAAGTGCTGTGTGACGGATTGGGAGAAATATGGAAGGTGAAAGACGGCATTGAACTTGTATGCTCTTCAAATACTCCTGTTCCTACCTTGTATGCGTAAAGCAAGTCCTCGTTGTTTATGTCGAAATACGCTATGTGGGGAAGGTCGTCGGCATCTGTGCAGATAGAGTTGTCCCATCCAGTGTAGTTAGAATCAACATTCTCTTCGTGCCATCCGGCACTGTCTCTGAAAAAATACAAGAGATAATTGCCAAATTCTGACAGATCCGCCGATATGTGTGCATTGCCCTGAGAATCGAGAGCGAGTCCCTGGGGAGATCCGGGAAACACCCAGTCCATGCAGTTCACATCCTCAATTATCCATGAATTTCCGTTCCACCATGCATATTTCAGGTAGTCATCGGGACTCCACGCGTAGTAGTATGAAATGTGCGGATTGTCATTTGCATCCAGAACAATTGATGTATGACCATAGACATTACCGCTGCTGTCCACCACCTGAAGTTCCCAGTCCGTTCCGTTGTTGAAGGCATAATTGAGAGTACCATCGGTAATGTTGCTGTAAGAAATGTGTGGTCTGTCCAGTGAATCCAGATCCAGAGAGGGATCTACGCCTGTAACTCCAACGGAATCAACGGTGACAATATTCCATGCTGAACCAGCCCAGCTGCCATATCGGAGTCTGCTCCCTGAATCATCGTACCATGCGATGTGAGGTTGCTCAGCTGCGTCCAGCTCTATATCCGTTCGGGGATATTGATAGCTCGAAGAAAGAGCTGTTTCCAGAGCGGAAACTACCCAGGCAGAACCATTCCAGTAGGCGTAAGATATCTCTGATGTGGCGTGGTTCCAGAATGCAACATGAGGCTTGTCGGCCGAGTCAAGAATCATGCTTATAAACCAGCATTCCGCTGTGGTTATAACCTCTGAGTTCCATTCTGTACCATTCTGAAACAGGTGAACAAGCTGATTCGCCGTATCATCTCTGTAAACGATATGAACCCTGTCTGCTGAATCCGTGCGAATCGAAGTCCAGTATCCTGTAACCCATTCTGAATCCAGTGTTTCAATTGTCCAACCACCCGCAACAAGCACGAGCGCTGTTATCAACACAGCCTCAATTAAAATTTTCATTTCTGTCCCTCTGATTACCCGTTTATGCTTTGTATGAACCCCTCAACATCTTCCGGGGTCACCACAATACAGAAATCCTGCCCCCCGCTTGTTACAGAAACCGCATGTTTCCAGTTTGTTGCATAAGCATTGAAAAAGCCAAGCTTGCGATTCCGGAACCTTCCTGTATAGCCGAACAACCCTCCATTTCCAAAAGTTCTTAGAAGCCCCATTCTGACTTCAGGTTCCATCCTGGCAATTGAGCCTGGCGGAATCACTATTGTAGTCTTCCACATCGGTCTTGAAACTATCAAGATGTTGTTTTCTATTGCAAACCCTGTGACAGAGAACAACCAGGTTATGAACAGTATTACAGGCAGGATAACCACTGTATACATCACCATTCCCGGTACAAACGGAACGGCTCCTGCTGCTGCTACCATTACAACAGTTACAATCTTTGCCATCATATCAAGTGGTGCTGCTTTGTATTCTCCTTGAATCATCTCGGTAACCTTACCCTCCTGTTGTCTCCCAGGTAACCGCTTTTACCTGAAATCGTAGTGCTTCTTAATCGGCTCTGTTACTTTCCAGACACACCTCATGCCGACGGGAAAAGTAACCAGGTCTCCTGGAACTATTGTTACAGGGTCTCCTGTCTCCGGCGTAATTGTTGCCTCCCCGGAAAGGATATAGCAGATCTCTTCCATATCGTATTCCCAGGGGAATTCCGACACTTCTTTTTTCCACACAGACCAGTCCCGGACTCCAAGGGTCTTCAGCTCTTCTTCACCGGGTCTTTCAACAGTGATCATGATGTCCTCCTGCTCTGTTTCAAGTATTATAGCCATCATAGTCTCAGTATGAAAAGGTGGTAATATCATGGTTAGAACGAGATTGGCTCCCTCTCCAACCGGGGATCCGCATGTTGGAACAGCTTACCAGGCTCTATTCGGTTACGTCTGGGCCAGAGCTAACGGCGGAAAGTTCATTCTCAGGATAGAGGATACCGACCAGGAACGATCTACAGAAGCTTCCGAAAAAGCAATTCTGAAAAGCCTGAAATGGATTGGCTTAACCTGGGATGAAGGACCGGATATTGG
>JAGGYZ010000148.1 GCA_021162285.1 Candidatus Fermentibacteraceae bacterium | reverse complement strand
CTGATATATGACCTGTCAGGCAGATTGGTAGGTACGGTTGCAGATGAAGTGTTTCCCGCAGGGGAAAACACAGTTCAGTGGACGGTGCCTGAGGGTGTTTCTTCAGGCTGTTATCTGATTCGGTACAACGCAGGATTAGAGTCTGGTGTTAAGACTGTTGTGCTTATCAAATAGCTACAGGTATTATCTGCTGGCACGCCAAGAGTCAGTACACTCGAACCTCAGCCAACCCTCCTAAAACACCGCGTATACAGCGTATGGATATTCCAGTCCGCAAACACAAAAAGACTTACCGTAACCCTTTGGTGGTTGCCATGGAGCTTCAAGATGAACTGGTCCGAGACAATCTCACCAGAAAACAGCTTGCTGAAAGGAATGTAATTTCTTCTGGCCGAGTAACCCTGTGGCTGTGTCTGTTGAAACTGCCTGAGGAAACGCAGAAGCAGATTGATGCTCTTGGAGATAACTGGGAAAAACAGCTGATCACAAAGCGAGAGCTGAGAAAGATCCGAAAGAATAACTTGAAGTTAGTACAGTGAAGCAATCTTTGCCTGAACTCTTCCTTTCCATGTCTCTGTACAAACACCCTTGACATACCCCCCCCCATGCACTGCCATATTCGTTAGTAAACCATATATTGCACTCAATAGAGTGCAGAAAGCGGAGAACAATGAAGAAGTTGTACTTTTCACCCGGGATGCTTGTTGTCACCACTCTGTTATCTCTGGCAGCCATTTCAGCCGCAGACAGCCCCCCGGTAAATACCATACCGATAATTTCAATGAAAACAGGACAGGATGCAACCTGTGAAGACATTACCATGGATGTTCTCCTCATGCTCCTCTGGCATAACTTCGACGGAATATGGGTTGAAGGACGGCTTACTGATTATGTTGAACCGCCGGCAAATCTCTGTGACAGCACCAGGAGTATTATGATCCTTGCTCCCGGACCCCTGCAGGGCCTGAGCAACTGGCCTCCGACCAGATGGGGCAGATATACTCCCTCATCTGTTGACAGCTCATGGGCTTTTATTCACCCGGATCCTGATGACTATAAACTGATCGACAGCTGCACAACTGCCAGTTCGATCATTTCCGAAATCAACACCAGGGCTGGAGGTCTCTATGATGATGCAAAGGACTATGATTGTATCTGGTATTACGACATTATCAATGAGGGACCTGCAAGGCAGCTTTCTGCCATGCTTAATGATACGTCATCAGTGGACAACTACTTCCCGAGTTTTTTCACACAGGATACAAACATGACTCAGGTTCTTCCTGATGGGATATTTGCCTGGGAAAAATGGAAATCGGATTCTCTCTACCGGGGAACTGATGGTCCGGTAGTTTCGACATGCCACAGCATGCTGCATTCAATTGATTCTCTGGAATGGGCGGGGATCTCTCCTGGTATTCAACTGGGAAACTCTTTAATCCAGTCCAATTCCGTGAACGCATACTTTGATATGCAGTACCTGAGATACTCCCCTTCATCTATGACCTATGATACCTTGTCCAACACTCCCTTAAGACTTGATCTGAACGCTTATCCGATCAGGTGTGCAGGATACACCTGGCAAACAGTTACAGCTGATTCAATTACTGTATTAGGCAGTGCCACCGATCTCTGGATGCTGGAACACTATGAACTCCTCATGGACTCTACCTTTATCCCTGCGGGAGATCATGAAAACGGCCCCTTTCCCATCCACTATCATGCCCAAAGTTTCGGAAGAACCGGAGGAAGAGCGATTTGGGATATTAAGGAAAATCCCTACCCAATTCCCCCCGACACCATCATCAATTACGAAGCTTATGCCTACAGAATTCCCTCTCCTGCCGAGTTCAGGATGCTGTGCAACATAGGTCTTCTCAGAGGAGCCAAAGGCGTCTTTCCCTACAGCATCAGAAGCAACTCTGGAGGGTTTGGTATACCAGAATACCCCTGGCTGCATGATACCGGTCTGCTCGACGAAAACCTGATTCCTTTTGATGCACCCTATGAAAACTGGGTGTACAGAGACAGACCCACGGCCGACTTCTACTATGCACCACCGGATTCCATCCCACCCTGGGCGGCAGCTGACGGCAGTCAGTTTGATCCGTTCTACACAGTTCCTGACAGGCCGACAACAAGCACAACCGATCCGAAATACATGGAGGACTACCTTGAATGGAAGTTCACTCCGTACGCAAGACTCTGGAACAGTGTAAGAAGAACATTCGGACAGATCGCCCGGGTTGCTCCAGAGCTCTCCAGGCTGTGGTGGTGGTATGACGATGACCACTATGCTGATGCGTCTATTGCCTTTAATGCTACTCCAGAACCCCAGTACTTTGCCGACCCGCAGGTAAGGGTATTCACAGACAGTACAGAAAGCACATGCTACCTGTTCTATGTAAACCGGTTCTGCAGGACAAACAACAATCCGTTTAAAATATCCGTTAATTCAGACAGCTTCCCGAGAACAACGGATTTCAGTGTCTACGCCCTTGATCACAGCAGAAGATTTATTATTGAAGGAAGTGAACCGAGTCTGGGAATCTTCGAATTCCTTGATACCCTTGATGCTGGAGAAGCAAGGCTGCTTCAGATGTTTGACAGTGATTCAGTACTCCCTGCCGATCTCAGAATAACAGACCCTGACATATTCGTTGTCATTCCTGCCGACGGAGACACTCTTACAGACAACAGTTCCACAGCAGGCACAGCCTTCGACATCCACGCCTGGGTGTACAATATGGGTACCAGCCCCTTGAGCAATATTAAGGTTTACCTTGAAGACGTAACGGCGGATACACTCTGTGATTCTGTTTACCTTAGCTTCAGCGGTCTCTCAACAAGTTCATGCTACCATACAGACAGAGCACTGGCATCGTTCGAGATTGACCCCCCCGATACTTCGGCAATAGGAATCAACATCTTCAGGGTCTATACCGACAGCATCCCGAATGAACCCGACCCCTCAGATAACAGCGCAACCCTGGTCTACATGGTAAGACCCAGAGACTATGCAACCGAAGTACTCGACGACCCATGGGATATGACTGAGGTTTCCTCACCGGGAATTCCTCCCGCATGGTACACCAACGATATAGACAGCCTCACCGGTTGCTGGGACGTGAGTGAATACACTGATTCCATCTCTGGGATGTTCGAGGGAGCACTCACAAATCCCACCCAGGCAAATGCTCTTTATCTCAATGTTGGTTCAGGCTCTTCCGATTACATCAATGCGGATATTTACAGCAATCTCAGCCTTGCCGGCAGATCAAGTGTTAAAACAGCCATTGAACTGCACTGGGTGGATTCACACAACAACACCGGCAGTGTTGCTATTGGAGATACGCTTCGGGTAATTGCCAGTGACATCGAACCCATTGATCTTTCAGACTTGACAGCAGCCTGGAGCGGCAATATCAAGAGGATATGGCTGGAGTTTACCAGCCCTAATGCAATCAGCCCTGCTGATGTACGCGTTGGGTGGGTAAAGCTTACGGAGTAGGAGGTGATACCCGTGAGATACAGACATTCATCATTGACACTCCTTGTT
>JAGGYZ010000174.1 GCA_021162285.1 Candidatus Fermentibacteraceae bacterium | reverse complement strand
TTTGACCGAAAAGAGAATAAGACAGATTATACCAGTGCTTTGCGCCGGTTTTCATTATTCCGATAAATGGGCCGTCCTTTTGTACCGCACCCTGTTTTCTCTTTCCTCTTATCTTTTTTTCAACCTTTGCCACGAAGTTGGGTTCTGCCGGTTTGTAGTGGAATGACGGTACACTCTCAAGCGGTGGAATGCACACATCCTCGATGTTGTCATACGATCCGACCTGACCGTTTCCCATGCGGATGGTTTCCACAGATTCAGGGTTGATACCCATCACTTTTGAGATAGAGTAGTCCATGGCAACCGGGTCGGTGGACAGGGCAACAAAGTCCGTTCTCTTTGGAATCCCCGGTTTGGGTCCGTTGCCCTCAAGACTCACAGTGCCGTCGGCAAGAATGAACTTCACCGGAATAGCCTTGTTAACTGCAACTGTGTAGTCTGGCAGTCTGTAGTGATAGTTGTGTCTGCCGTCGTTGAGGCATCCGTAAAGGTGTTTCATTGCCACGGAGATCACCGATCTGTAGTGGGTTTTAACCACGGGAACAGACACAACGGGCATTTCTGTACAAATCTCAGGAATACCGAATGTAAGGCCATTTACTGTGACTTCCTTCCAGGGGTGATCGCTGAAGTTGTGCCAGATCAACCCCTGTCTCTCAACAACAGCATCCATACATTGAACGCGAAGTGCTCTGGATGCATCAACAAGTATCTGACTGGATTCGCCTATGTATATTTGTCCTGCATGTTCTTTCAGCCGTCTGCAAACAGCTTCAACCACCCACGGAGAGGTGTTTACGCCAGGTCTTAAGTAGTCCCACGTGAGGTTTACTTTTACAAGAACGTCTTCACCCCGGCCAATCATCTCTCGCCACGGGATACTGTCCATAAGCCTTCCCACAGCCTGGTCTACACCTGAATGTGTTGAAGTATACAGCACTTTCATAGTTTTCCTCTTTCAGAACCGGGTTGAGCAGCTAATATAATATGGAATACACGCTGGCTGTCTGGTGTAGAAGTGATGCCGGGCATTGACATCAGTGTACGGTTGAATAATTGTCTAAGGCGAAGGTCGGGTATTCCATTCGATCGTGGTCGGCGGAAAACCGCCGGATAAAGGGGAGGAATGTTTTGAGGAAAACGCTTTTTATTCTTATGATGGCATTTGTTGCAGTTTCATTTGCCGGTCGTCTCAACATCACCAATGACACTGGAAACTATGAGTTTTACTATGTCTACATTTCACCTTCATCTGCTGATTCGTGGGGTGATGACTGGCTGGGGTCAAGTGAAACAATAAGCCCCGGAAATAGCCGTACATTCCGTCTCAACAATGGTGAGTATGATGTGCAGATTGAAGACGAAGATGGCGACACATACATATTCTGGAATGTGGAAGTAAGTGGAACCGTTGATATGTGGGTTGACCTTGACAACCTTGGTGAACAGGACTGGGGAAGAGCCGGTTCCAGTGCTTCTGTGGGCGGAACGGCACCTGTTACCATTGAGAACGATCTTGGCAGCTGGACAATCTGGTACGTCTACGGCGATCCAAGTGATTCTCCATGGGGTGAAGACAGACTTGGCTCAGACCTTCTTGACCCAGGTGAAAGCCTTACATTCTATGTGCCTGCAGGTGATTACTACGACTTCAAATGCGAAGACGAAGATGGGGATGTTTACACCATCTGGGAAGTCTGGGTAGACTCCGATGGTTTCTACTGGAGTGTTGATCTCTCTGATATGGACTAAATTCTTTTAGTAGAAGAGGGAGCCCGTTTTTTTACGGGTTCCCTTTTTTAGTGGAGGGGCACACGGCAGCCAGGGAACACACACCGCACAGAGGCTTTCTTGCCCTGCACACATTCCTGCCATGGGTTATCAGGCGATGGCAGAACATTATCTGATCTTCAGGAGGAATCAGTTTTTTCAGATCCTGTTCAATTTTCCGGGGGCTGGTGTTCACAGACAGGCCAAGTCTCATAGACAGGCGCTTTACATGGGTGTCTACAGTAATGGAAGGTTTTCCGAAAATTTCCCCTGTAACTACATTCGCTGTTTTTCTGCCTACGCCGGGTATCTCTACAAGTCCGCTTATGGTGTCGGGCAGCGTGTTGTCAGCCATGAACCGGGCAGCTCTTATTATAAAATCCGCCTTGTTTCTGAACAGACCTATTGTTTTCAGCAGAACTTCAACATCCGACCTTTCTGCAAGAGCCAGCAGGCTCATAGTTGGATATTTTTTCCACAGTGCGGGTGTCACCCTGTTCACCGCTGAATCGGTGGTCTGGGCCGACAGTATTGTAGACACAACAAGTCTCTCCGGTATTCCATCGTAGTGAAGTGCGCACTTCGCTTCCGGATACAGTTTTTCCAGCATGGCAATTACAAATTCTGCTGTGTGCTCTCTTTTCATCGTGAATCCTTCGTGTAATAATTACCGCACAGTCAAACCAGTGAAAGGATTTTATGCTACTCAATAATGCTTATTCCTCCGGGAAAATCCAAGGTGTTGAAGTCAGACACTGCAGCACTTTTCCAGACGGCCGGGGCAGTTTTGCAGAGGTGTTTCGTTCCCGGTGGCCTGAGGCAAGCAGCTTTGGTGAAGAAATACAGGTAAATCTGTCCCGTTCACATAAGGGTACTGTAAGAGGTCTGCACTTCCACAACAGACAGAGCGACTGGTGGATACCGGTCTCAGGTACTCTGCAGATTGCTCTTGCAGATCTCCGGGATGGTTCTCCAACATTTCTGAAAACCCATGTGCTGCAACTGAACAGCGATGACTGCAGCAGCGTGCTGATTCCCCCTGGTGTTGCCCATGGTTTCCTTGCTATCAGCGATGTAACGCTTGTTTATGTGGTTAACAGATACTACGATGGATCAGACGAGCAGGGGGTTGCCTGGAACGACCCGGTATTGAAGATACAGTGGGCATTGTCAGATCCGATTCTGTCTGACCGCGACAGGAGCAACCCGACTGTAACTGACCTGAAAAACACCGGGCTTCTTCCTGTATTCAATGGTTGAAAATTCTGTGAAGGCACGGAAGAGGAGCCGTAAAGAAAGGCCGCGGTTTTCACCGCGACCTTCTGGTACCGTGGGGGGGACTTGAACCCCCACAAGGTTGCCCTCACCAGGTCCTGAACCTGGCGCGTCTGCCAATTCCGCCACCACGGCCCCGTTCACACAGGCGCAATTATGCTAAAACCCGTGCAAAAGTCAATCCCCTCTGATATATTCCACCTTTGAAAGGGCGGAAATGACTGAAACAGCAAGAACTGTTGCAAGGAACCGGAGAGCCAGGCATGATTACCACATTCTCGAATCCATAGAGATGGGGCTTGTGCTTGCAGGCAGCGAGATTAAATCTATCAGAGCAGGTAAAGTAAGTCTTGCCGGCGCCTACGCACAATTTGATGACAACATGGAACTCTGGGTATACGGTATGCATATCGCTGAATACCCCGAGGCCAGAGACAACCATGATCCCGACCGCAGAAGAAAGCTTCTTGCCCATACCCGTGAACTGAGAAAAACAAGGCGGAAGGTGGAAGAGAAGGGTATTACCCTGGTTGCTCTCGATGTTCATATTTCGGAAACAGGCAGGGCAAAGATTCAAATCGGGCTGTGCCGGGGCAAAACAAAGTACGACAAAAGATCAGACATTGCCGATCGTGACAGCAAGAGAAGACTTGATGCGGCAATGAAACACTCTCTGCGGGAACAATGACCGGAACCCTGCTGGTATCGATTGTAGCTACCATCGGGCTGAACCTGTTTCCGCGGTATGATGGCATTGTGATTGAGCTGCTCGGGCAGCAGACTCTTGATCCTGCTGTTCATGCTTCCGGTAATACGCTGAGGGTGGTTTTCAATCAGCCTGTGCACTGGGACGAGACCAGGTCGCTTCCTATCTGGCTGGATAGTCTCTGTGTGGACTCTTCAGGCTTTACCGCAGAATTCAGTGTTCTGGTTACCTCGGCAGACTGGGCATTGAACGGTGACTCTACAGCCATGATAGTGTTTGCCAGAGCAGGGGAGGAGATTCTTCTGCCACCAGTTTCCTGGCAGGCTCCACCGCCTGCGCCTGATACAACCCTGTGGTCGGATTCGCTGGTGTATGCCGCTCTCGAGCGAGGGGAGGGATCTCCCTGGCTGGCAGATTTTGACTGTATCGTTGTAGATCCGGGTCACGGGGGAAGGGACCCCGGGGCAGTTGGAGCAAACGGCAGTCAGGAGAAAGACCGGACTCTGGAGATATCTCTGATGGTGAGGGATCTGCTTCGAATAAGGCTTCCTGAACTGCGGATCGTCCTGACCAGAACCTCGGATGAGTATGTATCTCTCGGTGCCAGAACCCGAATGGCCAACAGAAACAGAGCTGATCTATTTGTAAGTATACACTGCAATGCAGCAGAAAATCGTTCTGCAGGCGGGTTTGAAACTTACTTTCTCTCCAGAGCCAGAACCGACGATGCCAGAGCGGTACAGATGCTGGAGAACAATGTTCTTGAACTGGATGATGTTTCCACGGTTTCTGAAGATCCTCTGTCTTTTCTTCTGGCCGATATGGCGCAGTCTATCTTTCAGAACCAGTCGAGTTACCTTGCAGGAGCAATACAGAGTAATTTTACACAGTTGTTTCCCGGCAGAAGAAGCAGAGGTGTGAAGAGAGCCGGGTTTTATGTACTCAGAGGAGCTTACATGCCGGCTGTACTGGTTGAGGTCGGTTTCATATCGAATCCTGAGGAGGAGCAGCTGCTGAAGTCGCTGGACTTCCGTTTCAGGGCTGCACAGGCTATTGTTGAGTCTATAGTTGAATATGCGGAAAGGGAGAATTGATTGTCTGTTGTAAACGGGAAATCCAACGGCCCGGCTTCGTCCAGGGTCGTTCGTTCGCTTGCAATTGTTGTAATTCTAGCTGTACTGGCAGGAGTTACTGCAAAGCTTGCCATGGGGGTTTTAAACACAAAGATGGGTCTTGATTCCGGTGAAACAACACAACCGGCGGACACGGCACTATCAGAGCAGAACATGGAAACGGTGGCTATGCCGGAATTTGACCCGGATATGGCAACAGAGACAGGGCTCTCTGTCTGGGCTCCAGACTGGAAAACCACACCTTGTTCGCTGTTTGTTACTTCGGAGGCAGATGCCGTACTGGACTCACTTCCACAATCACCGGGACCGGAATCCAAAAACACTGAACTTCAGCTTCTCATAGAGCTTTGGGCTGATTACAGTGGTTTTGAACCTCTGGAGATAGAAAGGGTATGGGCTTTTGCCAGCGGTGATACCTGCTTTATAGATCTGCCAGGATCGGCAGACTGGCAGGGTGTTGTAAAAACTATAGAAGGCCGGTTTATATGTTTTACCGTGCTGTTCCCATTTGTGGCCGGAGAGCTTGTCGAAGGATATGAAGACGGTATTCCAGTACAGGGAATACCAGGCTATCTGTAAATATTATAACACAGGACAGGTTGAAAAATGATCGAAGCAAACAGAAATGATGGCAGAGAGTGGAACCACCTGAGAGACATATCTTTTGAAACCGGTTATCAGCCGGGCCCCCAGGGCAGCGTTCTTGTCTCCTGGGGAGAGAACAGGGTTCTGTGCTCGGCTGCGGTAGACTACAGGGTTCCCATTTTCCTTCGTGGAAAGGGGAAAGGCTGGGTTACTGCAGAGTACGATATGCTTCCTGGCAGCAGCGACAACAGAATACGAAGAGATCGTACGGGAAACGGCATCAAGGGTCGTAGTCAGGAAATACAGAGACTTATAGGCCGGTCACTGAGGCAGTGTGTGAACACCTCTCATATGCCGGACAAAACCATCACCGTAGACTGTGATGTGCTTGTTGCAGACGGTGGAACAAGGGTTGCCAGTATCACTGGAAGTGTTGTGGCACTCAGGCTGGCAATACTGAGGCTGTTGTCCCGTGGAAAACTTGAAATAGACCCGTGGAAGCAGTACATAGGAGCTTTGAGTCTCGGCGTTGTGCAGGGAATACCGCTTCTGGACCTGTGTTATGTGGAAGACAGCAGAGCAGATATGGACATGAATATTGTTGCAGGGGAAGACGGAATGCTTGTAGAGATCCAGGCCTCTGCTGAAGAGAACCCTGTGGCCTCTGAAACCGTGTTTAAACTGGCTGCAAATGCCATTGAAGCCATAAGGGAGATAGTGATCCCCGCACAGAAGGCTGCAGCTGGCGAATTATGAGCTGCATAGTTTTCGCTTCAGCAAACAAAGACAAGCTGCAAGAACTGAGAATGCTGGCAGACGGTGGCGATATCGTGGCCATTGGCGACATTATTCCAGGATGGGATGTGGAGGAAACGGGGCTTACCCTTGAGGAGAATGCTCTCCTGAAGGCAAGAACCGCAGCAGAGGCTACAAACAAAGTTGCAATAGCAGATGATACTGGTTTGTTCGTATGGGCGCTGGGCGATGCCCCCGGGGTGTACACTGCCAGGTACGCTGGAGAGAACTGTTCCTACTATGACAATACGGTAAAGCTCCTTAATGCTCTCAGTGGTGAGAGGGACAGCAACAGGAGAGCTTCGTTCCGAACGGTTATTGCTCTGGTTTCACCAGATGGGGAAGAGCATGTTTTTGAAGGTTCTGTAGACGGTTTGATCACAGAGGTTCACTCGGGGAAAGATGGTTTTGGATACGACCCTGTGTTTTTCTCCACAGAGTTGAATAAGACTTTTGCTGAATGCACCATAGAGGAGAAAAACCGGGTCTCCCACCGCGCCCGGGCTATGCACAAGCTTAATGAGTTTCTCCGGAGCCGCCCCTGATTGAAAAACCATTCCTGGAGTCATCCTATTCTGATATTAAGGCAAAGAGGTTCGGTGGAAACGCCAGTAATGAGCTCATGGATCTGATGAAACTGCTTCCAGAGAAAGCAAATTACGGAATGGATATCCAGGTGGAATTTGCCACCTGCACTCGGCCAACAAGCTGGTGGCAGCAAAACCACTGAAGAGTAAAAAATGAGAACAGAAATAGACCTTCACGGATATCAGGTTGTTGAAGCCATAGATATTTTTGTAAAGCACTACAACGAAAGAGTGAAGAGGGGAGATCTTTCACCAATTTCTGTTATCCACGGATACGGATCCGGCGGGGAAGGGGGCAGAATCAGAACTGCCCTCTTAAAGCTTCTGAAAACCAGTGAAGAAAACCTCTCTTTTCAACAGGAAGCCTGGAATCCCGGGAAAACGGTGATCTACCCGGTAAAAGTACTGCCGTCCGGGGCTGGGATCATATCATCCGAGATCGTTGATTACTGTCATCTGCCACGCCCGGAATCCAAAATACTTGGTAAATTCAGACGATTTGGTGATCTCAACGTGAAGAACACCCTTCGCCGCCTGGTCAAGCAGGGTATTCTTCGTTGTGAGCGAAAAGGCA
>JAGGYZ010000103.1 GCA_021162285.1 Candidatus Fermentibacteraceae bacterium | reverse complement strand
TAACCCACTACGGCGCAAGCGGAGACGCGGAAGATCTGTACACCCTTCAGGGGCTTCAACCGGAACAGATCGTAGAATCAGTGATACAAAAGCTGACTGACAGGCAGAACTCTGCTACCGGCGTTATGTTCGGATAACTACGAATGGGGTGTAGTATGCTGCTGGCTCTCATAGCTCTTGTTTCAACTCCAGCCTGGCCGGATACAGTACCTGCTTTCAGCCTTGAATTCGATCAGAGCCAGTGGGAATACGCGTGCGACCACTACTGGCAGGACATATACCTGCCTGCTCAGCTCAGTGTGAATGGCTTCACCTACCAGTGTCAATTCCGTATCCGCGGTGCAACCAGCAGAGAACTTCCCAAGAAGTCTATCAAAATTGAACTGCCCCAGGGGACGTACCTTTTCGGGCAGAATGAATTCAATATGAACGCAGAGTATGGCGATGTAACAAGAATCCGGGAATGTCTTTCCTATCTCTACTACAACCGTACCGGTCAGACAGTCCCTGAAGTTCACTTTTCTGAAGTGATCTTCAACGGAGAGACACAGGGTGCCTACCTGTCTGTACAGGATATTGACAAAGAGTTCCTGCTGCACACTGACCTGCCTGATGAGGCGGTGATCTACAAGTGTACAGACCGCTACACAACACTGGACAGACCATACGAGCTGGCCCCCTACTCCAAGAAGACACATGAATCGCAGCCATGGGATGATTTTCGGTTACTGATTTACTGGCTGCAGCTCTGCCCTGATGATCTGTTCCGGGAGCAGCTTCAGCAGAGATTTCACTACGATGATCTCATTTCCAGTGTGGCAACCAATGTTCTTCTGGGCCACGGCAGCACCTACTACCACAACTACAATATGCTTCTGGACAGCTCCGGCAGTTCAGAGGGATGGCGGTACATACCATGGGACATGGACAAAACATGGGGCAAGTACGGTCCCGAATTTCCATACAACAAGAACGGAAGCACAAACGGAAACAGACGAAACACCCTCGTATGGCGGATGTGGTGCAACGAAACAATAAGGAAAGAGCTTCTGGAAGAAATACGCCTTCAGTACCCAATGTACCTTGATTTTTCACAGAATGGCACCATAGATTCTCTGGTCTCTCTGATCTCACCTCTCGTAGAGGCAGACCCTTTCCGCAACTTCACCATGGATCAGTTCTGGGGAGATGTTGAGTACGTCAAGAACTGGCCGGAATCCAGATATTCAAACCTTGTCGATCAGATTGAGAACAATCCCCTCCCCTTCAGTATATCTCCGCCGGAAAACTGTACCTCAGGTATCAAAGTGTCATGGCACAACGCAGGAGATCAGCTTACCTGGCGTCTTGAAGTTTCGCCGGACAGCATCTTCACAAACCCTGCAGACAGAGTGTACGAAGCCTTCCCTGCAGACACTTTCTGGGTAATCCCTGAACGGTTTACAGGATCTGACCTGTGGCTGCAGGTTTACGCAGTAAAAGACGGAGCAGAGTACCGGGCCGACAACGGACCTCTGGTCTCCCGAGCGGAAACACGGTATGCGATAACCGGAGATATTGTTATCAACGAGATCAACTTCCACAGCGCCCCGCAATTCAACCCGGGAGACTGGTTTGAAGTGATAAACACGGAACAGACACCTGTGAGTCTGGCTGGCTGGTCTCTGAGAGACAACAACAGCTCAAACCTTACCACTCTGGGTGAGCTGGTTATCATTCCGGAACAGTGTATGGTTTTCTGCTCAGACTCTTTTGTCTTCAGCAGCGTATTTGAAACACTTCCCGCTCCAACCTGGTGGCTGACTTTCAACCTTTCAGATCAGGGAGACAGGCTGGTATTGATCGACCCTTCCGGTAACACCATTGACAGTGTCTCGTACCTTCCGGATGACCCGTGGTTCTGGCAGGCAGCGGGACACGGCTCCACGCTGATGCTCACAGACACTTCCCTGCCCAATCAGAATCCCTCTTCATGGATACCGGGACCACTTGGAGGAACGCCTTTTTCTCCGGAAATATGGGATCCTGCCTGGCCTGCCCGGGGAGCTGTCAGCTTTGCGCTCAACGGACCACTGCCTGTTCACGGAAACCTCAGCATCAAGCTCACTGCAATTGCTCCAGTCACTGCGGATGTTTCCCTGTTCGACCTGTGCGGCCGACAGGTGATGACACCTGCAGTTGTAGAACTTGAAACAGGTGTAACGAACCTCACACTTGCAACAGATAATCTGCCAGACGGCATCTACATAGTAGTTTTGAGAAACATGGGTTTTCTGCAAACTGCCAAAGTAACAATTCTGGGGGCACAATGAGAACGGTAGAACTGTTGTTAATTCTGTCTGTTGTGTCTGCCTCCGGCAGAACCGTAACAGTCAGTCCCGGCGACCAGATAGCAGACACCCTGCTGACTCTGTCGCAGGGCGACACGCTGTTTCTAAGCCCCGGTGTATACACCAGCCCTCTCGAGCAGCCGCTTCTCACAGCAGGGCCTGAACAGTCGGGAGTGGTTATCACCGCACAGCCGCTGAACAGAGCAGTTCTAAACGGTCAGGGTATTGAAAGATCCGTTATCCTCCTGGAGGGACCCTTCACATCAGATCTGGTTATTGAAAACCTGGTTATCACCGGCGGGAACGCCACAGGCGCAACCAGCTTCAACGGCGGAGGTATCTCTGCCGGTGAATCCAAAGCTGTGATAAGCAACTGTTTAATAACGGAAAACACCGCCCTTATCGGTGGCGGTATCGGTGCCGAGGGTGGAACACTTCACATACTGTACACCACGATAACTGACAACGAGGCTCTTGTTACCGGTGGTGGAATAGATCTGTATGCCTGCGATTTCTCAGGATTTCTTCTACAGTTCCTGAACAACACAAGCTCCGATGACGGAGGGGGACTAAACTCCTACCAGAGCACTATTACACTTACAAACTCACTTTTTACCGGCAACTACTCCGGCGATGACGGGGGAGCAATAACAGTGCTTCAGGGAACTTCATACTTTGAATTCCTTACCCTCCACGCAAATGAAGCTGCCGACGACGGTGGAGGTATGAGAATCCACACCATTGATTCCGTTTCCGTGCTGTCTTCAATCATCACATCAAACCTCGGCAAAGGCGGCATAAATGTAATCAGCGACAACAAACCCTGCTTTTCGCATGTGTGCTGCTGGAACAACACCT
>JAGGYZ010000300.1 GCA_021162285.1 Candidatus Fermentibacteraceae bacterium | reverse complement strand
TCCGATGAGTGATCTTGCCAGTGTTGCCGACCGGGTGAGAAGGGGTGAACTGGGAGCAAGGGCAGCTCCTGGTCACACCAGAGAGCACAACAGCCTGGCATTGTCGCTTAACGAAACGCTGGCCAGGAATGAGAACCTGATCCTGGACCTGTCCAGATCGGACAGCAGAAACCGTGCAATTCTGGAATCGATGATTGAAGGGGTTGCTGTGGTGAACCGGGATGGGGATCTTCTTGTTGCGAATGATTCTTTCAGAGACCTGTTCAACACGGGATCTTCGGAGATAAAAGTACCTGCAGAATTAGCGGAACTTTTCAGCCAGTCTTCTTTACCTCCCAGTGGAATTGTTGAATTTGAAGGGAAAACAGTAGCATTTTCCAGTGCAGAAGTATCAGATTCCGGAGATTATGTTTTTTCCTTCAGAGATGTAACTGCTGAAGTTCATCTTTCAGAGATGAAGAAAGATTTTATTACAAATGTTTCCCATGAACTTCGTACTCCACTCACGGCAATCAAGGGTTATGCAGAAACTTTGCAGGAAGACACTTCTGGAGAATCATCAGATTATCTAAAAATCATTCTGAGAAATACCGAGCGTCTTATTGCTCTGGTGAAAGACATCCAGACCCTCAGCGAGGTTGAAGGCGAAGAAGGCACCTGCAGAGGGGAAAGCGTATCCGTTTCAGATATTCTTGACACAGTGTTACCTCTTTTTACTTCAAGAGCCATGGATAAGGGAATTACCATTACAGCCGACCAGATAACGCCCAACCTTACTGTAAGCGCAGATCATCACCGAATTGAGCAGGTTTTTGTTAACCTCATAGACAATGCCGTAAAGTACACCGATTCCGGTTTAATTCAAATCAGTGCTGCGAAGAAGGGAAATCAGGCGGTGTTTGCTGTATCAGACACAGGGCGTGGAATTCCCCGGGAGGCAATACCCCGCGTGTTTGAACGATTTTATGTTGTAGACCGGTCGAGATCCAGGAAAATGGGAGGAACTGGCCTTGGTCTTGCCATAACGAAGCACATCGTGGAAGGGTGCGGTGGAACAATAAGTGTATCCAGCACTCCCGGCCAGGGTTCTATATTCCTTTTTACATTGCCGCTGGCTACCTCTTGAACCAAACCGGTAACATGTTTTAATGAACTATAAGCTGCCCCTGGTCTGAGATGTAAACCCTTGAAGAATCGTATATGCAGTTTGTCAGTTCCAGTATGCTGGTTCCGTTAATAACGATATCGCTGTTTGATATGTCACAGTCGAATGCATAGCCCCTTGCATTGTCTTTTATGCCCAGTTCGCTGTTAATAGGGTCTTCCGGATCATCGCTTCCTATCAGGCAGTTGTGCACAGTTACAGTTGCATTGCCGTTGGTATGAAACAGCTGACCAAAAACATGGCTGTTATAGAGTGTCAGGCTGGCATTACCGCTAAGCACTATTTCCAGAAATTTGGTGTTGTAGCTGTATGCCCCGCCGGATTCCTCGCCTGTTACTATCAGATTGTCATTATCTTTTAAGTACATGTTTATGAAATACACTTCTGTATTAACAACATTCACGATGGAGCCGAACTCGGTTACGGTGAAACTGGTGGGAATTCCATCGGGATTAACCAGATGGATAGAGTCACTTACAGATCCGTCTGACCAGAGTGCAAGTGTTACATCTTCGGAATTTTGAATTGTTATGTCTGTTAGTGGTTTAACATCAACCTGCCACCCCTGTGCGGTTGAGGCTGTCATGTCCAGTTTCCAGCCGCCAAGAGCAGTGTAGTCCTGGAGATAATTTACCGGTGTGTATGAATCGGGGAACTCAAGGGCAGAACCCGGGCTGAAGAAAAACTGCATGTTGGGGTAGATCTCGCAGTTATTGATGGTTGCCGCGCCGTGGTTGTCCATTCTGAGTTCTTCGATCAGGGTGTTTGCCCCGGTAAGAACTGTGTTATCAAAAAGTTTTACCGCAGAGTGATTTATGAGATACGAATCAGACACTTCAATAACCGCATTGTCCCTCAGTTCGAACTCCCACATCTTGTCAGCCGACTGAATGGTTGAGCTGCTGATCTCTATCCTGGCATTGTCCTCGAGGTAGATGCCGTACTGCAGGTCTTCGGTTAAAGCAAAGGTAAGAGTGGCATTGCTTATTTGAAGTGTTGTGTTGCCTCCTATACAGATACTTCCGGTGATGTTATCAATATCTGAATCAATGATCCAGGTTCCGCCATCGTACAGATCAAGATCTCCGGTGATGCTGTCTATATTGTTGCCTGCCGGGCTTGTGCTGCTGCCGCATGTTGAAAGCAGCAACACCGCAGGAATAATTGCAGCAACTGCCCATTTAGATCGTATCATTACGCCCTTCTTTCCTGTTCATCCAGATAATCTGCTGTGATGATATGGAACACTTGCGATGCGGTCAACCCGGTGGGACGCTGTCTTTTCGGAAACTGCTGTGGAGTCATACCCGAACCGGATCCGGGCTGTACAACAGCCTGCAACTTCTTAACAAAATCTTAACAAATTCCAAATACTGTCTTAACAACCCTGTCTGATGTTACCACTGTCATCGGTAATTCGTCCGATGCAGAGATGAAAAAAAGGAGGTTGTCAATTGCGTAAAGTAGTGTTTCTTGTTCCCGCACTGGTAATGGCCACCATGGCGATGGCCAGCGGCGAATTCTCCACAGGAGGTTCTGAACTCCTTAAGTTCAAGGGATACCTTGTCAGCACATTCAATACCTATGGTGAAACCGATGCCAACCCGAACAACGGTTTCAGTATTGCCGCTTCTATCGAATGGCTTCCGGTACTGAACCACTGGCTTGATGCAAAGATTGCGTTCAAGTCATTACCCACAAGGTACACAGGTGCCATTGAAGACCTCAGCCTGACCACTGAAGACATTGTTCTCAATATGCATTTCAATGAAGTAGCAACATTATCCATGGGCCATTTCAAGAGACCGATATGCTACAACTACACAAGATCCGGCAGCAGCATGTACTTCCGTGACCGGGCGATTCTTACCGGGTTGACAGGTGATTTTGGGAAACGGGATATCGGTGCCGATTTAGGGTTGAACTTTGGTTTTACCAGCATAGACATTGCCTTCACAAATGGTGCCGGGGATAATCAGCCGGAGGACGACAGTCACAAGAGTTTTACCGCCCGCGCGGTGCTTGAGCCTATGGACAACATACAGGTAGCAGGGGCGTTCGGCCACTATTCAGAGGATGCCGACTCTACAGGTACCACAACAGTAGCTGCAAATGCCATGGATTTCTACACCGTGATCAAGCAACCTGTCAGTGAGAACATTGAGCTTTCGTTTACAGGCGAATACATGGTTGTTGGCGAGCCGATGGAAGACAGTTCCGACTGGACAAATACTACGGGATATGCCGCTACTCTTATGGCAGATTTCGATCTGAATGGAAGCATGTTTCAGGCAGTGAGGCCTGCGATTCGCTATGAGAACAGCAGCCCTGGATTTGTCGGTGACGACCCTGAGAATGATGAGGGAGCTTTTGATTTTGCTCTCAACCTGGATGTGTACAGCAGGAATAATACGATTCAGACAGGTATACGAAATCACACTTTCCAGAGTACCGGTGAAGACAGCTACACGGATATGTACTTTGGTTGGAGGATGAAATTTTAACAGGATCGGAAAGGAAAAAATGAAAAAGAGAATTGCAGGATTTGTAACGCTGGCAGCCGCGGTTTTGTTCGCAGGTGCGTGTGGAGAACGGGGAGCAGCTGAAACTGTAGAGATAACCGTTGTTGGTTCCACAACAGTTCAGCCACTTGCAGAGTGTCTTGGTGAAGCCTGGGAGGCAATTGATCCCGGGGTTCTGATCACAGTCAGCGGCGGAGGAAGCAGCGTTGGTGTTAACAGCGCATCAGAGCAGACCGCAGATATCGGTATGGCTTCCAGAGAGATAAAAGACAGTGAAATACAAAACTGTCCCGAGATTGTGGTTCACACCATAGCAAGAGATGGAATTGCAATTGTTGTTCACCCTGACCTTGCCGTTGACGGTATCACAATGGAGCAGGCCAGGAAGATATTCGCGGGAGAGATCACCGACTGGAGTGAGGCCGGTGGAACCCCGGGAACAATTTTTGTGGTTGTGAGAGAAGAGGGTTCAGGCACACGGGCCGCTTTTGAAGAAATAGTTATGGAAGACGATATCATAATTGACAGTGCAATTCTTCAACCTTCCAATGGAGCGGTACGAACATCTGTTGCCTCCACGCCGGGCTCAATTGCTTTCATCAGCTTCGGGTATCTCGACAGCACTACAAAGCCCGTTGCCGTTAATGGAGCACTTCCCACTACAGAGAATGTAAATTCCGGGGCATACCCCATTGTAAGGCCACTGAATATGGTGACCTCCGGTGAGCCTGAGGGGGCAGTTGCCGACTGGCTGGAGTTCATCAAAGGAGAAGACGGCCAGGCAGTAGTAGCCGCAGAGGGCTACCTGCCACTCTGAGCAGGGAGGAGAAATGACCTTCGGAACAAAGCGGGCCGGCACACAGAAGATAATGCGTACTGTACTGCTTGTTTCTGCTCTGACCTCTGTGCTGATTGTTGTGCTGATCTTTGTGTTTACAGTGGGGAGGGCAGCACCGGCATTTCATGAGATCGGAATCTGGAAAATGGTTTCGGATACAACATGGAGGCCTGGGAGCGGTGAGTTCGGCATCCTTGCCATGATTGCGGGAAGCGGAATTGTTACTCTTGGAGCAGTGCTTCTGGGAGTTCCGCTGGCCCTGGGCAGCGCTGTTTTTCTTGCCGAAATCGCACCGGAGTGGATTGCAGGAGCAGTCAGACCCTCCATAGAACTGCTGGCAGGTATTCCGTCAGTTGTTTACGGGCTTTTCGGTATGGCGGTGATTGTTCCCGTGGTAAGAACAATTCCCGCGCCGGGAAATGCCGGGTACGGTGTGCTCTCGGCATCTGTGGTTCTGGCAGTGATGATTCTTCCGACGGTTACAAGTATCTCGGAGCTTGCAATAAGAAGCGTACCTGCAGAGTACAGAGAAGGTTCCCTTGCTCTGGGAGCTACAAAGTGGGAGACAGTCCGCAGGGTTCTGATCCCCGCTGCAAAGCCCGGCATTGTCAGTGCGGTTATCCTGGGGCTGGGGAGAGCCCTGGGTGAAACAGTAGCCATGATAATGGTAATAGGTAATTCGGCAATTCTTCCAGCAGCTTCCACAGGCAATCCTCTCAGCATATTTCTCAGCAGAGCAAGAACACTCACAGGCAACATCGCTGTTGAGATCTCCTATGCAACAGGAGTTCATGAAAGCGCTCTGTTTGCAACAGGAGTAGTTCTTTTCGTTCTGATCATGCTGATTAACAGTTTGGCGGCATTGCTTCTGAAAAAGGGGGTACGCTGATGAACAGGCGGAAGCTGTCACAGAATGCAGCATTCAGCCTGTTCTGGGCTGCCGGAATCATGTCGGTGCTGATCATGGCAGTGGTCGTCGGCTACGTGCTTGTAAAGGGGCTGCCGGGAATCAGCTTTGACTTTTTTACCACATCTCCCAGGGGTGGGTTGTCCGGGGAAGGCGGAATCTACTCCACAATTGTTACCACCTTCTATCTTGTGGTTGTAACACTTGCCTTCGCCATTCCCCCCGGTGTGGGAGCCGCAGTCTACTTCTCCGAGTATTCCGGCAGTACAGTCGGCAGCTTGACAGGGAAACTTGTGGATCTGGCAAGGTTTGGAGTTGATACCCTTGCCGGTGTACCATCCATAGTGTTTGGATTGTTCGGCTACGCTGTGTTTGTTACTGCAATGGACCTTGGGTTTTCCATACTGTCGGCTTCCATGGCGGGAGCCTGCCTGATAATTCCTGTAATCATAAGAACAACAGAGGATGCGTTGAAATCCGTACCTTCAGGTTACAGGGAAGGTTCTCTCGCACTCGGCGCCAACCGGTGGGAAACAACATGGAAGGTTGTTCTGCCTGCGGCGTTCAGAGGAATATCCACCGGAATTCTGCTCAGTGCAGGGCGCATAGTCAGCGAAACAGCCATTTTCTTTGTAACACTGGGAGGGAGCTACAGGGTTCCACACTCGCTGATGTCCGGAGGTCGAACCATGGCCCTTCATGTGTACTACCTGGCAATGGAAACAAGAGCATTCGACAGGGCAATGTCCACGGCAGCTGTTCTGGTGGGTCTTGTCGTTGTAATGAACCTTGGAATAAACACAATTACCGGCAGAATTACCGGGAAGCAGAGGTGAACAAACTGGAAACTGAAGCGAAGGGAATGAGTACACAGAACTACAGCCTTTTTTACGGAGGGTTCAAAGCCCTCAACAGAATCAGTATACAGATACCTTCCAACAGAATAACTGCATTTATAGGGCCTTCCGGCTGTGGGAAGAGCTCATTCCTGAGAAGTTTTAACAGAATGAATGATCTTATACCCGGGGTAACGACTGAAGGGAAAGTGTGCATAGACGGCAGAAATGTAGCAGATGAAGATGTGGTGCAACTGCGAAAGAAAGTCGGAATGGTTTTTCAGAGACCAAATCCGTTTCCCAAATCTGTTTTTGAGAATGTTGCCTACGGTCCAAAACTTCACGGGGTAAAAAACCGGTCGGACCTTGCTGTTGTTGTGGAGAAAAGCCTGAAAAGAGCGGCGTTGTGGAATGAGGTAAAGGATGACCTGCACAAGTCCGGAATGTCTCTTTCCGGCGGACAGCAGCAGAGGCTCTGCATAGCCCGTGCAATTGCCGTTGAGCCGGAGGTGATTCTTATGGATGAACCTGCTTCTGCACTTGATCCGGTCGCAACTCTGAAGATTGAGGAACTGATGAACGAGCTGAAAGCAAACTACACAATAGCAATAGTAACCCACAACATGCAGCAGGCAGCCAGGGTAAGTGACTACACAGCATTCATGCTTACAGATGAAAACCGTGCCGGTAATCTGATAGAGTTCGGCACCACAAAACAGATTTTCACAACACCTTCGGACACGCGGACAGAAGACTACATAACCGGCCGTTTCGGCTGACAGGGGGCGGGATGACCAGAGAGATTTTCAACAAAGAGCTTCGGGAAGTAAAAGACAAGCTTTTCCAGGTTACAGGTGATGTAAGAAGGAACCTGAAACTGTCGGTGAGGTACCTTGAAAAAAGAGATATGACCGGGGCAAAAATGATTGTGGAGTCAGACGAGATTATCAATCTAAAAGTTCTTGAAATAGAAGACCTGTGTTTGAGCATAATAGCAACTCAGCAACCTGTGGCATCTGACCTGAGGCTTCTTTTTTCAATTCTGCAGATCTCAACTGAAATAGAACGGATTGGAGATTATGCCAAAGGCATAGCCAGAATCAGTCTAAAAATCGGCTCTGAAAGTCTTATCAGGCCCCTGATTGATATTCCAGGGATGGAACAGCTTGCCGGGCAGATGCTTTCTGATGCAATAACAGCGTTCACAGAAGACAATGCAGTGGCGGCAGAGAGCATTTCCAGAAGAGATGCCCGGATTGACGCCATGTACAATCAGGTACACAGGGAACTTCTGACATTTGTGATGGAGAAGAGATCAAACATCAATCAAACAATCATGCTGGACTGGGTAGCCCACAATCTTGAACGGGTGGGAGACAGAGTTACCAACATCTGTGAGAGAATAATATTTACAGTTACAGGCAATTCCGTTGATCTGAATTGATCCTCTCCGGCAGTCTGGCGTTGGAACTATTCCGCGGGAACGGGGTAAAATTAGGTGAAGGCAGGTGAGTAAACGCTTGCGCTTCATCCGGTTAATCCGGTCAGCATCCCTCCTCGCCGGCGTACCTGTAACAACTCAGGTGCGCCGGTTCTGTTTATGTTCAATGAGTTCCAGTAAGTTAGCGTGACAGTTGGAAACTGGAGCAAAAACTGGAGGATCAGGCAGGTGAACAAAAAAATCAAAGTTCTTTTTCTGTGTACAGGCAATTCATGCAGAAGTCAGATGGCACAGGGTTTCTGCAGGTTATACCACTCTGAGGAAATACAGCCTTCCTCCGCCGGCATTGTAAAGCACGGGCTCAATCGCCTTGCGGTAAAGGCAATGCAAGAGGCTGGTGTTGATATATCCGGTCATTACAGCAAAACGGTAGATGATCTGGGTGAAAAAGACTTTGACTTTGTGGTAACAGTGTGCGATGACGCATACGAAAAAT
>JAGGYZ010000236.1 GCA_021162285.1 Candidatus Fermentibacteraceae bacterium | reverse complement strand
CTACAGCAACGACATAAGTGCTCTTATCTCGAAGTGTGAAGCACTGTTCAATGAAGCGACAGGAAAATCATGAACCTTGTAACGGTTTCCGGGCCGCCTTCATCAGGCAAGACCTCAGTGATACTGAAAACGATTGATTCACTGAAGAAGCGAGGCCTGAAGGTTGCGGTGGCAAAGTTTGACTGTTTGTATACAGATGATGATGTGCTGTATGAAAAAGCCGGTATTCCCGTTAAGAAAGGGCTCTCCGGCGCGCTGTGTCCGGACCATTACTTTGTAAGCAACGTTGAAGAGATCACAAACTGGGCACTGAAGAACCAGTTTGATATTCTGATAAGCGAATCAGCAGGCCTGTGCAACAGGTGCTCACCCTACATCAAGGGGATCAAGGCTGTATGCGTTATAGACAACCTCAGCGGTATCAACACACCGAAGAAAATTGGACCAATGCTGAAGACGGCAGACATCGTTGTGATTACCAAAGGTGACATTGTTTCCCAGGCCGAACGGGAGGTGTTCGCTTCAAGGGTGAACACAGTTAACCCGTCTGCAATGATAATGCACATCAACGGCCTCACAGGGCAGGGAAGCTTTGAGCTAAGTACACTTCTGTACAGCGAAGAAAATCATATAGACTCCCTTAAGGGGATGGAGCTGCGCTTCCCCATGCCGGCGGCACTGTGCTCTTACTGTCTTGGAGAAACAAGAATAGGCGAGAGTTACCAGATGGGGAATGTACGCAAGATGAAAGTGGATGACGATAATGACTGATATAAACACCACAACCATTTCATCCCTGGTAGCTGAGTATCCCTTTCTGACCTCTTTTTTCAGAGACAACGGCTTGGAAATTAACGGCACAGAAGACCTTACCCTGCGTCAGTACTTTGCAGCTTTTGACCATGAAGAAATGGAAGACAGGGCACTTGATACAGACAACATGATTGTTCAGACAGAGGAGTTCATCAGACAGATGAACGCTTTTCTGGGTAAAGAAGACGATGTGGTTAGAACGGTTACCATACTTCCCGGTATGGATAAATCAGGTAATGCTGAAGAGTTTCAGGAGCTGGTTATTGAACAGGGTGAGATCATCAGTATCGTAGGTCCCACAGGCTCAGGCAAGAGCCGGCTTCTGGGAGATATTGAGTGGGTTGCACAGAATGATACACCCACAGGAAGATCAATACTGATCAATGGAGATGTACCAGACAGAAAGTGGCGGTTTTCCTCGGCAGACAAACTGGTGGCTCAGCTCAGCCAGAACATGAACTTTGTAATGGACCTTTCAGTGTATGAGTTTGTTGAGCTTCATGCGGAAAGCCGTATGGTGCAGAACAGAGAACAAGTGATAAACCGGATAATAGAGCAGGCGAACAGCCTTGCAGGTGAAACATTTTCACCTGAAACACCTATTACAAGCCTCAGCGGAGGGCAGAGCCGTGCACTGATGATTGCAGACACTGCCATACTCAGCAAGTCTCCCATAATCCTTATTGATGAAATAGAAAACGCAGGCATCGACAGGAAGAAAGCTCTTAAACTGCTGCTTACACAAGACAAGATCGTTCTTATGGCAACGCACGACCCTGTGCTCGCTCTAATGGGCGACAAAAGAATCGTTATAAAGAACGGCGGTATTCACAAGATAATAGAAACTACCGGGGAGGAGAGAACGATACTTTCTACCCTCGAGGAAATGGACAGAACCCTGCTGGCATACAGAACAAAGCTCAGACAGGGTGAAATTATTACGAAAATACACACAGACTGGAAGGAGAGAAGCCATGCATGACGGATGTGCAGGTAGTTTCGAAAGTGACAGACAGATTGCCGACAAGGTCAGGCAGATGGGGTTCAGCAGCCAGCCAATGCCAATGCCTATGGACATCAAGTGTGTTCAGTGCGACAAAACATTCGAGATGGTAACCTTTGAGGACAAGTGTCCGGAATGTGATATGGTATACGCTGTGGTGCCGTGTCATGCTTTTGACCCGGCAAATGTAAAACCAGCCGGTATTAACTACTGAGGAGTGGATATGAAATTCAGTGTAGATCAGGATATGTGCGTTGGATGCGGTGCCTGCGAAGGCACCTGCCCTGATGTTTTCGGCCTTGTAGACGACAAATCCCAGGTAAAAACAGACCCGGTGCCATCCGAATTTGAAGGTTGTGCTCTTGAAGCCGAAGGCGGTTGCCCGGTTCAGGCAATCTCACACGAGTAGTGCGTTTTGGGAACTGATACAAACGGAAAAATGGTTCCTGCTCTTCAATTGAGCGAGCCGGATGTATTGAATTCCGCCATGAGCCATCTTGAAAAACAGGGGGCAATGCAATCTCTGGAAGTATTTTTCGGTATTTCCGAGTAACAGCTGGATGAGATCACTGTACGTCTCCGACCTCGACGGAACGCTGCTCGGGGCAGACGGCACCCTTTCTGCTGCAAGCACAGAGATATTGCGCAGCCTATTGAGTAAAGGCATGAAATTCACAGTTGCCAGTGCCAGAAGTGTGTCTTCAATTCAGAATGTTCTTGCTGGCCTCGAGCTTAACCTTCCGGTTATCGAGTTCAACGGAGCTATGGTTTCTGATTTCGATACAGGGGAACACCATTTCATCAACAGCGTAGACAGTTCTGTGGTTGAAGATGTGCTCTCACTTGTTGAAGATTTCGGAAACTCTGCGTTTGTTTCCGCATTTACAGGCAGTGAAGACCGCCTTTACTACAGTTCTGTAACAGGTGAGGGGATGCAGTGGTACCTGAACAATCCCAGGTTTAACCGCGACAGGAGACTTAAGCAGCTCAGTGATATAAGAGAATCCCTTGATAACAGGGTTATCTGTGTAAACGTAACAGGCAGAATTGAAAATGTTGAAGGCCTTGAAGCTGAACTTCGTAAACAGTTCCCTGACTCCCTTGCAATTCACTGCCTGCAGGATCACTACTCTCCGGGGTACTACTGGCTTACAGCGCACAGCATCAAAGCTTCAAAGGCAAATGCGATACAGTTCCTGCAGAACTTTACCGGAACCACTGACAGAGAACTTGTGGTGTTCGGAGACAACAGCAACGACATCGGTATGTTCAAAATTGCAGACAGGGCTGTTGCCGTTTCAAACGCTACTTCGGAACTCAAGGCTTTCGCCCATGAGATAATAGGTTCCGGTGACACGGACAGCGTTGCACTGTACCTGAAGAATGATCTCATGAACAATGCAGAAGATTGATATACAGGGAAGTGGAGAATTATGCAAAAACCGGATGAAAGTGCATTCAAGCCAGTTGATCAGGAAGAAAGAGACCTGATGGAATCAATTGAGCGTGATGAGTGGCAACCTGTTAAAGATATTGAACAGGAAAAAGCAAACGCGGTAATGGCTGCCCGAAATACACACAGGAAAGTATAGTAGGTACCTGTGTTGTCTGAGCAGGAAGGAACTATGAGCGGAACCAGTGCTGTGATTGAATTTGCCGGTGTAAACCTGAGCTTCTCCGGTAAGAAGGTTATTGATGACCTGTCACTGGTTATCAACTCCGGCGACAAAGTTGTTATCTCCGGTAAGTCGGGCTGCGGAAAGAGTTCTCTGCTGTCTCTTGTGCTGGGCTTTGTAAAGCCGGACAGTGGAAAGGTTGTGTTCAGCGGTGTTGCTGTAGACGGCAAAACAGCCTGGAAAGTGCGCAGAGAGATAGCTTTGATCGATCAGGATGTAAGCCTTGGCTCAGGTTCAGTTGAAAGCTTTCTGGAATTTGTTTCAGAGCTGAAGGTTAATGCCCATCTCGATTTTTCACCGCACAAACTCATGAAGTTCTTTCATCTGCAGGGAATACTTCACAAGAACCTCAAGGATCTGTCTGGAGGCGAGAGGCAGAGGCTGGCCATTGTTGTTTCCGTTCTTCTGAACAGAAAGGTATTCTTTCTTGACGAGGTAACTTCCTCACTGGATGCAAACCTGAAGAACAAGGTTGCTGATTACTTTCTGGGAAGACAGGACTGGACATGTGTAGTTGTTTCCCACGACCCTGTCTGGCTGGAAAGCCCTTCTGTGCGTGTGTTCGACTTTGAGGAGAAGGTATGGAAACACTAGACATTCCACTGGTAAATCTGGCTGTTGCCTTTCTGCTTCTGCTGATACCTGTTGGTATAAGCATCAAGTACGGGCTGAAGCTGATAAAACCTCTTTTTGTTTCCATAGTACGGATGACCATTCAGCTTGCACTGATCGGTGTTTTCCTGAAGTACCTGTTTCAGTGGAACAACGCCTTTGTAAACATCGGCTGGCTGCTTGTGATGATCGTTGTGGCGGTGTTTTCTTCCGTGAAGAGTTCGTCAATCAAGATCAGCAGTATTTTTCTGCCTGCATTTCTGTCTTTTTCCTTTGCTACGCTTACAGTTGTGTTTTTCCTCAATGTGTTTGTTGTTCCGGTGAGCAGTGTTTTTGATGCCCGTTATCTTATTGTTCTCGGGGGAATGCTTCTGGGAAACTCCCTCAGGGGAAACATCGTTGGAATCAGCACTTTCTACAGACAGCTGAAGATGGATTCCAATCACTATCTGTATGTGCTTTCGCTGGGCGCGACCGAAAAAGAGGCTCTTATGCCGTATCTCCGGGAAAGTGTGCAGCTTGCCCTGAGACCTACTCTGGCATCAATGGCAACCATGGGAATTGTAACACTTCCCGGTATGATGACAGGGGTTATTCTTGGTGGTGCCAGCCCTGAAGTGGCCATAAAGTATCAGATTCTCATAATGATCGGTATTGTTACAAGCACCATAGCCAGTGTTGTCCTCACCATTATTCTTACAAAGCGGGTCTGTGTTGACCGGTACGGAGTGCTGCGGAGTGATGTTTTCAGGAAAGAAACACCTTCTAGAAGAAAAAAACTCTAACTGCTATGGGCTGTCTGCGAGCATCAGTGCGTAACGCATAACAAGAACCCGCAATTCAGAAGGAGCATCCGGGTCTTCCAGGAGCTGGCGGATGTTGTTTCCCGCCTGCTCACGCTCACCGGTTACGGCCAGCGCGATGCCTGTTGCTGCCAGCACTTCCGGTCTGGGGTTGTTTGTTGCCATGGCCTCTGACAGGTGCCTTAATGCACCCTCTGTGTTTCCGTTGCGCCAGTCGATACCTGCAAGAATAAGAGCTGGAATGTTCTTGTGACACATGGGATCCAGAAGTTCAAGGGCCTGATCTGTCTTTCCGTCTTCAAGAAGAAGAACCGTGATATCAGCAATCGGTACCGACCATGACGGGTCTTTTTCTTCCGCCTGGCGAAGCAGCTGCATACAGCCGTCACGGTCTGTTTCCCTCAGCTCCGTGGCAGCCCTTACAAGCCTTGCTGCATCCATTCTGTTTACTGCAGCCTGCTCAAGGTCTTCAGAAAGGGGAATAAGTATCTCAGTTCCCGGTGCAGGAAGGACTTCAGGGAGGTAGCCAGCTGTTATTGCAAGAACATCTGCTGCGGGTACATCGTCGAGAAGCGCCCACGCGAGAAATTCCCAGTAGTCTCCGTGCTGCCAAGTGTACCGGCACTGAGAATTCTGTGTGTCCGGCAGTATTATGTACCGTGACTGAACTACAGTTGTCTTTGTACATCCTGCAGTCATTATAACGGCAGCGGTGAGTATCAGGGTTTTCATTATTCCTCCACGGCGGTGTGCATTGCAATATCAGCTTCTGCTGCAAGCATGTCCACCTCCCGGAGAGACTCGGTTCGTACAGCCCTGTTTCTTATGGCTGCTGCTCCATAAAAGCCTCTGAAGTACTGTACAAGGTGGCCCCTGAAGATGTGAAAGACCTGAGGGGAGGGAATGTACTCCATCATCATCAGCAACTGGTTCATAATGGTATCGTGAAGCTCACCGGGCTCCGGATGGGGGTTCCCGCCGTTAAGCCCTCTGAATATCCACGGGTTTCCCCAGGCACCTCTTCCCACAAGAAGTCCTGTGGACCCGGTGTTGTCTCTCAACTTCAGTGCTGCCTCAACAGAAGTTGAGTCTCCGTTAGCTATTACGGGAAGGGGAGACAGTTCTGCGATCTGTTTCATTCTTTCTGTGTCTGCCTCACCTGCAAAAAAGTCTGTTCTGAACCGTCCGTGTACTGCAAGGGCACAGGCACCTGCCTCTGAAACCAGCTCACCTATGTTGTCCGGAACAGGATTCTCTCTTGTGAGACCAAGCCTGATCTTCACAGTGACAGGAAGGTCTGTGTTCTGCTTTGTCACTCTTACTATTTCAAGCAGTCTGGGGATGTCACCGAGAAGTGCACTGCCGCTGCCGCTTCTGAGAACCCTCTTTACAGGGCATCCGGCATTTATATCGATAAATGAGAAGCCCAGAGGGGAAACCAGGGCAGAAGCCTTTGCAAAGTCTTCAGGTTTTGCTCCGAAAAGCTGAACACCGATGGGCTTCTCGTCCTGGTGGAATTTCAGCATTGATTTTGTCTTTACACTCTTTCGTGACAGACCTGCTGCCGTTACCATCTCCGTTACCAGACAGGTGGCTCCAAGTTGTATGCAGATCCTTCTGAATGCAGAATCGGTAACACCTGCCATGGGAGCCATAGTGAAACCGTGGGTGTAAAAGGGGATCGGATTTTCAGTCATCGTAACCGTTCTGTGCCAGGAGGTCGGCATGGAAAGAACTCCTTACAAGAGGGCCGCTTGCAACACCCTTGAAACCCATATTAAGAGCCAGCTGTTCCCAGTTATCGAATTCTTCAGGCTCAACATATCTGTCCACAGGTATGTGTTTTGATGTGGGCTGCAGGTACTGTCCGATTGTGAGCAGAGACACACCGTTTCCCCTCAGGTCTGCAAGGGCTTCCTCAACATCACCTGCATTCTCGCCCAGACCGACCATGATACCGCTTTTTGTGAGGATGTTCGGAGCAGGCCCTGAAAATCGCTTAAGAACATCAAGAGACTGATCGTAGGAAGCAATGGGACGAAGAGCCGGGAAAAGCCTTCTTACCGTTTCCAGATTGTGATTGAACACATCCGGTCTGCACTGTGCTATGATTTCAAGGGAAGATTCACTGCCTTTGAAATCCGGGGTGAGAACTTCAACCTGCACACCTGGTATTCTGTTCCTGAGCTCATTTACCGTTTCTGCGAAGTGTGCGGCACCTCCATCGGGAAGATCATCTCTGGT
>JAGGYZ010000104.1 GCA_021162285.1 Candidatus Fermentibacteraceae bacterium | reverse complement strand
TTGCAACAAGAGATATGATGTTGGATAAAGCGGTTGATATGGCTCTGCGTGCAGTTGAACTCGCTCCGGAAGATTCCAACATCAGAGACACCCTGGCGGAAGCTCTGTTCAGAAGTGGAAACACACAAGAGGCCATAAAGCAGGCTGAGACTGCGCTGGAACTAGACCCGGGAAGTGCGTATTTTCAGGAACAGCTTGAAAGGTTTAGAAGTCAGTGAAAAACAATGGCAAATTACTAATTATCGGGTAAAAGCAGCGGAAAAACAACGGCCTTCGATCAGGTCTATCTCATGTAACCAGGATCATTCAGTATTCTGATATTTTCATCAGAGATATCTCCAACAGGTAGAAGTTGCCCCAGCAGAGGAGAAGCCCAGTAGTACAGGAGATTATCAGTCATGGTAGAGCAATCCAGTAATGGCTGCATTTCTTCCGGATCCAAATCCAGTCAAATTGAATGAAGTTGTCTGCATCCATGTACGCAATTGCCTTTTTTGTTCCGCAGCGAACAGCGCAGGACTGAAATTCAAAAAGTGCTCTGCTGGAAAGATAGAACTTGTCTGGAGAAACACTGCTGCACGGAATAGATCGAGGTTGATCGGGGGCACCTGAAAGGATGTTAACACCTTCGATACTTTGCGGAACATCAGTGACGGGATAGGAAACAATCGTTGGCATTATATCGTACGATGTTACCGGAACCGTTGATACCACTCCCTCTGATATTTCCGGTCCGCAAAAAACCATGGGTATCAGAATCTGTCGTTGTACAGGCCATGTCCCTGCCCCACACTTCCATGTTCCAGAAACTCTTCACCGTGATCCGAAGTGATGACAACAAGGGTGTTATCTGTTATTCCACTTACTTTCATCCTCGCTTTTTATGTATGCCGAGGGCTCTGGAAAAACTACGGGACACAACTTTAACGGATTGAAGTGGATTGTAGATGAAAGACATGTTGATAGCGCATTCCCACGTGCAGGTGCAGGATTTTGCATACTGTCGGATATCTTCTGCAACATCCGATTTTAACATGGTCGGAATATCATAACCGTGCTCCCGTACATTGCCGATAAGCTTGTCTTCAAGAATTTCGCAGGGGTACAGATCTCCGTTCGCATGCAGCACAAAGAATCGTTTTACAGTATAACAGGCGAAACAGTGCTTCTGAGTTGTTTCAGCTTCAATTACCTTTTCAACAACCAGTTCAGTAAGAGCTTCGAGAATTCTGGCTGAAGGATGCCTCTCAACTCTGAAAACATCTGCTATCCGTTGATTAACTGCTTTGTATTTCTCCAGGTCGGGCTGCATCAGTTGAGGATTTTCAGGATTGCCACGGATGTACAGCACTGCGATAGAATCAAAAAGCCCCGTTGAATGAATATTTGTTACAAGGTCATCTATGGTATCCTGGGTCTTTCTGCTGAAAACAATGTTTGCTTCAACAAAGAAGTTGTCGTAACTTTGTTTTATTTTCTGAAGGATTTTCGCGGTACTCAGCGTTTTCTTAAACCCTCCTGGATGTCTTCTGATCCGGTCATGTTCCTCTTCCCATCCGTCAAGGGATATCCCGATTCTGAAAAAAGTATCCGGATTTTCACCGAAAATTCTGCCGAATATTTCTTCTGTTTTATCAGGAAGAAATCCGTTTGTGGGAATGGTAATGTATTTTGCCTTTGATTTATGGGAGAACAGAAAAACAATTTCCGGCAAATCCGTTCTCATTGTTGGCTCACCACCACACAGATTTACCAGAAGCATTGGTGGAAGCTTGTCTGCCAGTTTTTCTATCTCTGCCAGGGAAAGTTCTCTGTTGTCAGGATTTCTTACTTTCCTCCAGTTGAAGCAGTGTTCACAGGCAGCATTGCACCTGTCAGTTATTTGAAAAATCATGTAGTTGGTGTCTCCGCCCCAGAATCTTCTTGCCATTTCCAGAGGATTAACCATCTGTGTGACCTTTCCTGCTTAAAAGACCGGAGGCGAAACCGGCTATAGCTGAATTAGAGGTAAGATACTGCATGAAAAAAACATACGCAGCGAAGGCAAAACCTTCTTGTCCAAGTACAGTCCTGAGCATTCTTCTGTGATGAATTACTTTTATCAACACAAGGGCAACCAGCGATAAAGCGATCACAGATGCTTTCGCAGGAAAGAAAAACAGACCGATAGCAGAAAAGATCACAGCAAAAGTAATCACTGCTGAAAGAAGAAAGCCTGCATTGCGATGGCTGCTTAACCATGATTTATCCCTGTAAACTTTTATGCTTTTGGAGCCTGCAAACATTTTTGAACGGGTAAACATCTTTTTAATAACAAGCCAGGTGCTTGGGTAGCAGTGATGAAAAGTGAGCTTTTCATCATAATAAACCTGATGCTGTTCAAGGATCTTTGCCGCAAGCTCGTGGTCTTCAATGTCTGCCCCCTTGAATAACTCATTGAATCCTCCAAAACTCAGAAACAGTTCGCGGTCTATTGCACCAAGAGTTGAACTCCAGCAGTTCACCATTCCTGTTCTTACCCCACCATAGTGGCATGCCTCTTCTTCATCGTACAGCCAGAACCTTCCAATTCGGGTGTTCCTGAGAGGAGGAAACGCCAGTTTGCCGAACATGGCTTTAGCCTTGTTCTGTGTGAAGTGTTTGTTTATCAGTGCAAGCCCTCCGGGATCAATTGTGATGTCTGTGTCTGTAAAAACAAGCACACTTCCCTTTGCAATTTTCGACCCGATGTTTCTGCTGGCGGCAGGTCCTACGTTGTGCTCGTTCCGGATTATTATGCAGGGGTAATTTCTTGCGATATTGACAGATCCGTCGGTGGAACAGTCATCAATAAATATCAGTTCAAAGTCATCGAATCCGTTGGAATAGATCCTAAACTCCCGCTGACCCCTATACCTACGACAGTTTAAGCACTTTCTCTTTTATTCCAATTTCTGAATTGCAGTAATGTCAATAAGATATGGTCTTGCTTTTTTCTTTGAAAGTAGGTATAATATCGTTAACCTACAGACGGGAGAAAATAATGGCTTCAATAGTTAGACAAAAAGTTGGCAACCATACATACCTCTATGAGTCTGTTTCTTTTAGAAATAAGGAGGGAAAGCCCCGTAACAGGCGGGTCTCGATTGGAAAAATCGAT
>JAGGYZ010000318.1 GCA_021162285.1 Candidatus Fermentibacteraceae bacterium | reverse complement strand
GCCATGAGGGAGATCCGGCGGGCGCTTCTTGAGGCGGATGTCAACTTCAAAGTTGCAAAGAAATTTGTCAGCGAGGTTGCTGAGATAGCGACAGGCGAGAAGGTTCTTAAAAGTCTTACGCCAGGTCAGCAGATTGTTAAGATCGTAAATGACCGGATCATAGCACTTCTTGGAACCACAGCAGAAAAACTCAGCTTTTCCGGGAAGCCGCCCCATGTAATTCTTCTTCTGGGTCTTCAGGGATCGGGTAAAACAACCACCGCCGCCAGGCTTGCCTACCTGCTTCAGAACAAACAGAACCGCAGATGTATGGTGGTTGCGGCGGATCTTCAGAGACCTGCAGCAATCGATCAGCTTGAGGTTATGGCAGGAAAGGCCGGCGCGGCATTCTACTGCAACAGAGCAGCAGGAGATCCTGCAGAGGTTGCCCGGGAAGCTATTCAGCAGGCTGTACTGCAGTACTACGATGTTGTGATCGTGGACACTGCAGGAAGACTTCATGTTGATGATTCCCTTATGCAAGAGCTTGAAAGGGTTAAGGCTGCAACCCGTCCTGACGAATCGCTTCTGGTTCTTGATGGTCTTTCCGGTCAGGATGCGGTGAATGTTGCCATGGAATTTAACCAGCGGATCGGGTTTACCGGTGCTGTTCTCACAAAGATGGACGGAGATTCCCGTGGAGGAGCCGCCCTTTCCTTTAGAGCAGTTACAGGAAAGCCCATAAAGTTCGCAGGTATTGGTGAAAGCGTTAAAGGGCTTGAAGAGTTTGATCCTTCCAGGATAGCCGGCAGAATTCTTGGTATGGGCGACATTGTAGGTCTTGCTGAAAAGGCCCAGGAGATCTACGATGAAAAGGAAGCGTCGAAGCTGCAGAAGAAGATAAAAAGCAATTCGTTTAACCTTGAAGATTTCAGAAAAGAGCTGACTAAAATAAAGAAAATGGGATCACTTAGTGAACTCATGGCCATGCTTCCAAAAGGTATGAGACCGGCGGCAGCCGACATTGATTCGTCTAAATTTACACAGATGGAATCTCTTATCAACTCCATGACTGCGAAGGAGAGGCTGCGTCCGGAAATAATCAACGGAAGCCGAAGAAAGCGGATTGCCAGAGGAAGTGGCAGAACAGTGAATGATGTTAACCGGCTGCTGAAGGAATTCAGAAGCATGAAGAAGATGATGAAACAAATGCGCAGCGCCAGGGGGATGGGGGCAATGTTTCGCTAAGGCGAGACTTCGTATTCGCTAAGGCGAGACTTCGTATTCGCTAAGGCGAGACTTCGTATTCGCTAAGGCGAGACTTCGTATTCGCTAAGACGAGACTTCGTATTCGCTAAGGCGAGACTTCGTATTCGCTAAGGCGAGACTACGTATTCGCTAAGGCGGCAACCCACACCGGGACTGCGTGAAACAATGGAGGTGACGATTGGTAAAGATCAGGCTTAGAAGAATGGGGAGCGCCAAAACCCCGTTCTACAGAATAGTGGCTGCAGACTCAAGAAGAGCGGTCAGTGGTAGTTTCATAGAGATTCTTGGTTACTACGATCCTCTTCGGAAGCCACTTGAGATGAAGGTTGACGAGGGCAAGGTATTTAAATGGTTGGGCAACGGAGCACAGCTTTCAGACACCATGCGCAGTTTGCTTCGCAAAAGCGGTACAATGTCAAAATGGAACCGTATACTGCAGGGGGAAGAAGGCGTTGTTCCCGAGACAGTATTCATCAAAGGTGAAAGCAGAAACTCATAGGTATGGGGCTTTTACCTGCTAACTTCTAAAACCGGAGGATGACATGAGAGAACTCGTTGAACACATGGCCCGCACCCTGGTTGAGAACCCGGATGGTGTATCTGTCGAGGAAACCACCCAGGAAGACATGACCGTTTACGAGCTCAGAGTTGATGAAGCCGATCTTGGCCGCGTGATCGGCAAGGAAGGAAGAATTGCAAAGGCCATGAGAATGATAATTCGTTCGGCTGCTGCAAGAAACGGCCAGAAGGCCACAATAGAAATAATGGACTAAAAGCTGATGGAGAAAACGGTATCCTACGGATTCATCGAGAGAACCCACGGTCTTCGTGGAAGGATGATTCTTAAACTCTTTGTGTACGGACCTGCAGTCCCCCTTGATGAGGGAACGATTCTGTACACTGGAGATCGTACCCTTACGGTAACCAGATCCAGAAAGCGTGACAACGAGCGTGTTACAGTTGACTGCAAAGAAGTATGGACAAAGCAGCAGGCATCGGAACTCACAGGAGAACCTGTTGAAGTCGGAATTGATGTGGTACTGAAACCGGGTTTCCCGCTTCCTGTGTACGGATTCTCAGAGTTTACCATTGTTTCCCGGGGAGAGAAGTTCCCCGTTGAAGAGGTAGAGTACAACAGTTCAAATCCCCAGTTGATTGTCAGAGGAGTGGGGGGGCTGTTTCCCGTTCCGCTGGTACTTGCTCTTACCGGGCAGGTTGATTCAGCAGAAAGAACCATCGTGGTTGATCTGCCTGAAGGACTGGAGGAGATATAGAACCTGCCTTGAAAGTGGCTGTTGCCACTGTGTTCCCTGACCTGTTCTCTGCATTCCTTGAAACAGGTGTGATAGGAAGAGGGTTGGAGAAGGGTGTTGCCGCAGTGGAGGTGCACAACATAAGGATGCACCCCGTGGACAGAAGAGGCTCAGTGGATGACTACCAGTTCGGAGGCGGAGCCGGGATGGTTCTAAGACCGGAACCGCTTTTCGAGACCTTTGAGGAAATTTCATGGAGAGAAGGTTCAAGGGTTGCCCTGATGACCCCGCAGGGCAGGCAGCTGGATACGGGATACGCCAGAGAGCTTTCAGAGTGCGGGAAACTTATAGTTTTCTGTGGAAGGTACGGAGGGGTGGATGAGAGGTTCCGCCGCGAGGTGGTTACCGATGAGATCTGTATTGGTGATGCCGTTGTATCAGGCGGTGAAATACCGGCTATGTTTCTCATTGAAGCAGTCTTCAGATGGCTTCCCGGAGTGCTTGGCAGGTTGGAATCGGCTCGCAGCGACAGTTTTGCAACAGGGTTGCTGGACTATCCGCGGTACACCCGTCCTGCAGAGTTCCGGGGAATGAAAGTTCCGCAGGAACTGCTGTCAGGTAACCATGCATTGATAACGAACTGGCGGTTCAGGGCTGCTTTGTCCAGAACAAGGGAAGTAAGACCTGAAATGCTGGTAAACACAGATGAAAAAGAGACAGAAGAAAGGTTTGCGGAAATAATGAAAGAAGCAGACCGTACAAAGGAGCAGGACAATGGATGAACTGCTGAAAAGTGTAAGTCGGGGGCAGATCAAAACAGATGTCCCGGATTTTCGAACGGGTGATACCGTTCGTATTCACTATCAGGTGATCGAGGGTGACAAGGTCAGAGTACAGATATTTGAAGGTACAGTGATTGCCCGCAGAGGCGGCGGAATTGATGAGACCTTCATGGTAAGGAAAATTTCAGGCGGCGTGGGCGTGGAGAGGGTTTTCCCTCTTAACTCTCCCCGTATTGCCAAGATTGAAATTACCAGACACGGAAAAGTGCGCAGAAGCAAGCTGTTCTACCTCAGGAAGAAAACCGGCCGGGCAGCAAGGATCAAAGAGCGCAGAGTGTTCAAAAAGTAAATTGTCTGAACGTTATCTTTTTGATCAGAGTTACAGGCTGGAGTACGGTGTAATTGCCGGTCTGGACGAAGCGGGAAGGGGGCCTGTTGCAGGCCCTCTTGTTGCGTGTGCCGTAGTGATGCGTGATGACTTTGATCACGGGACTCTCAATGACAGCAAGAAACTCACCGACAGAGTTCGGCGGCAGCTGAAACCGGTTATAGAAGATGCTGCCCGGCAGATTTCTCTTGGCATTGTCTCTTCTTCGGAGATAGACAGCAACCGCATGGCCTGGGCGGTAAGAACTTCTTTCAAACGGGCAATGGTCCCTTTGATTCAGCGCACAGATATGTTTCTTGTTGACGGAAACAGTGTATCAGGCCTTGACGTGCCTGTCAGGTTCCTGGTAAGGGGCGATTCGAAAAGCCTTTCAATTGCCGCTGCAAGCGTGATTGCAAAAGTTACCAGAGATGACATGATGATTGAAGCTCACCGCAGGTATCCGCGGTACGGATTTGACCGGCACAAAGGTTACGGAACGGCGGAACACCTGAAAATCATCAAGGATATAGGTCCTTCACCTATTCACAGAATGTCGTTCGCCCCGTTGAGCAGATGGTATCAGACCGGTCAGATGTCACTGTTTCCACTTAACGCTCCCGATACAGGAAAAGCAGCTGAGCAGAGAGCGGCACGGTTTTACAGCAACCTTGGTTTTACCTTGCTGGAGAGAAACTGGTTTTCCTCTTACGGAGAAATAGACCTGATTCTTAGAAAGAAAGGGGTGGTTTATTTCGTTGAGGTTAAATCAACTCTCTCTGGCAGAGAGAAACGGGCCCTTCAGAAGATAGATGCCGCCAAGCTCGCGCGAATACGAAATGCAGCAGAGGATTGGATGGCTGCCACCGGATACACAGGCGAATGTGCCCTTGAGGCAGTTCTTGTTACAGCTGATTCCTCGGAGAGATTTCCTCTGCACTGGAACTGACCGGTCTGCCATTGACTTTTTATGGGATTAAGGTTAATTTGCCATCCGTTTGGATTACAGTCACACATAGAAGGAGATCATAATGAGCAGATGGCTCGTAACCGGTGGCTCCGGTTTTCTTGGTATAAACCTCATACGCGCTCTTGTTGAGAAGGGTCATGAGGTAGTTTCCATAGACATTGCCCCTTTTACGTATCCCGATATGGTAGACCGTATCGACCACCGTATTGTGGACATAAGAGACAGGAAAGCTGTCGACGAGTGCATGTCTCAGGGGATAGATGTGTTTATGCACGGTGCTGCGGCTCTCCCGCTTTACAAAAAGTCAGACATACTTTCAACCAATATAGATGGTTCCCGCAACGTGTTTGAATCTGCGAAGGAGTACGGTGTAAACAGGGGTATATACATCTCTTCAACTGCTGTATACGGTATTCCTGAAAAGCATCCTCTGTTTGAAGATGATCCTCTGGTAGGCGTTGGACCCTATGGATACACCAAGATTGAAGCCGAGAAGATGGTGAAGCAGTTCAGAGAAAAGGGAATGACCATAACCAATGAGACCCAAGTCATTTGTCGGGCCGGAGAGGCTTGGGGTTTTTGCCATTTTCTACCAGTGGGCTTCAGAAGGCAGAAGTTTTCCCATGATCGGAAGAGGCGAGAATCTGTATCAGCTTCTGCATGTTGAAGATCTTTGCAATTCAATAATTATTGCTGCAGAGCACAGCGACACACAGGTGGTTAACACAGAGTTCAACATAGGAGCAAAAGAATTCTCCACCATGCGGGAAGACTACCAGGTTGTACTCGATAAAGCAGGTTTTGACAGAAAGATCAAGAAGTCACCGGCTAACCTTGTTATTTTTGCCCTTGAGCTGCTGGATGTGCTCAATCTTTCTCCTCTGTATCCCTGGGTTTACAAAACAGCTACAAAAGATTCTTTTGTTGCCATAGACAAAGCAGAGAAACTTCTGGGATTTACTCCAAAGTACTCCAACAAAGAAGCACTGCTGAGAAACTATCAGTGGTATCTCGATAACAGGGATTCTTTTGAAAAATCAGATGGAGTAACCCACAGAGCCCCCTGGAGTCAGGGTGTTCTTGGTCTTGCCAGACATTTTTTCTAGACTTTCTTTAATCTGTTGTTGACTTACTGAGGGAGCAGGCTTATTCATGTTTCTTCCCGTACAGAGGAGGATACTGTGAGTAAGCCGTTCCTGTTTGTCGCTGTAGTTGTTCTTGCTTTTCCCATTGCCTGTGGAGGAGCAGGGGAGCCTGCAGCAGAGAGTGATAGTGGTACCCAGGTTACAGATGAGGCTGAAACCGTTGTGGAAGAGGTTGTTCTTTATCCAGCGGGAACTCTTGATCCCCGGCTTGTTACTGCAGATGATCTCGTGGCCGCTGGAGATCTGTTTGAGTCGTTCTATGCCTGGAATGGTCAGACAGTTGTTCTGCAGGGATACCCGTTCTCCTACTACGGTGACAGTACCGTTATCGAGGACGATCTAGAACTGGTGGCTGTAGCGGAAGACCGTGAGGTTCTCGCTGCAGTTGCATTCGCCGAACCTTTGAATATTACAGTACCGACCGGTGAAGCTGTTACTGTTTCAGGTACTGTTGAATACAGCTGGACAGGCGAAGTTGAGCTTGTTGCCGGGGCTGTTGTTCCTGATGCTCCTTCCGCTGTTGAAATGGAATTGAGCCCGTATGCCTACGATGGCGTAAGCCCCATTGCCGTTCAGGATTTCTTCGAAGCATTCAATGTGTGGATCGGTAAGGAAGTTACTGTAAACGGTTACTATATATCCACTACAACGTCGGTTCTCTCTTCGGGAGATGTTGTCAGGATTGATCTGTCTGACGGTGCATCCGGTTCAAAGTGTGTTGCGTGTGAGATGGGTGAAGAGATTTCTCAACCCAGCGGAACTGCAATGCTCGAAAACCGCGACAACACGCAGATTCGAGGAACCATTACCGGGGAGTCTTTCAACATGGTGGGTCTTGAGGGTTGCGAACTGGTTAACCGGTAGTATCTGTTACACAGGCTGATCTGTTTTTCAGGAGATAAGCTTTTCGTACTGTTTCAGATACCTGTTCATGCCGGTTTTCCGGAGAAGTACCTGTACAACGAAGAATGCGGCAAGAGCAGTAAGTCCACCGGCAAAAACATCTATCAGGTAGTGATGGTTGCCGTAGATCGCCCCGAACCACATACTGAGAGTTACAAGCAGAAAAGCAGCTGTAACCGCGGGTTTTTTAAGCTGAAAACTTGCCAGAAAAGCGGTGAACGGATTAGCTGCGTGAAGGGAAGGAATGGCGGCAAAGATGTTGGCATTCCCTTTGTAGAATGTTTCAAACACAGGAAGACCCACAAGATTATCAAAATTACTCAGCCGTGCGGCAATACACGGTGTGTGCGGGTGAAAATCGAACCCGCAGGTTGATACATACCAGGGTGGCGCTGCGGGATAAAGATAGTAAACAACAAACCCTATGAGATTTGAAAGTACAAAAAGAAAAACCATGTTGATGTACAGGTTTCTGCGCCTGGTGAAGTAGAGGTACATGGAGAAACCGAGAGGTACCGGTACCCAGGTTATGTACGCTATGCCGGAAACAAGATCGTACACAGTGTGCTGGTGAAAGCCGAAGTACTCGTTCAGGGTCAAACGGCTGCCATTGAAGAAAACGCCGAACAGCTGTTTCTCATGCAGGTACAGATCCTGTATGTGAACTGTATTAAACGTATAATTCGGAAATGATCGCAGTGAATCGTACACAGTTATGTACACAATGAACGGTATCATAGCGAAAAAGAATTTTCTGGTACTCTGGTTGTAGAAATACAGAAAAGCGAAAAAGACAAAGCTGATCAGATGGTCAGGGCGAATTTCAACCTTGAAGTACATCCACGAAAAATACAGAACAGAGACAATGGCTGCTCCTATGAACTGCTTCCTTGTGGTTTTCATTTCCTCTTGTGCTCCTGTAGATACCATGAAACAGTCTTGTCAACTGCTTCATCAAAACCAGTTTCAGGACTGAATCCCAGAACTTTTTCTGCCTTGTTTATTGAAAAATGATAGTTTGTACCTGCATTGTATATCCGGTACTTTGTGATCAGCGGAGCATGTTTTACCCCTGCCAGCCTGTAGAGATTTTCAGCAAAAAAGGCTGCAGCAAGACCAATTTTCAGGGGAATACTTATTCTGGGGCTGCGTATACCAAGTTTTTCGGCGATTGTTTCTGTGAACTGTTTCCAGGTTATCTGCAGCCCGTCTGTTACAATAAAGGCCTCACCTGCGGCTTCTTTATGAAACGCTGCAAGGTAAACGGCATCAACAAGATTGCCCACGTATGTCGGGCATGTGAAGCTTCTTCCCCCGTTCACATAGGCAATTCTCCCGGTTACCATGCCGTCTATGTATTTCCGTATGAAGGTGTGGTCATCGGGTCCAAACACGTTTCCCGGTCTTACTGCGGATACTTCAATGTCGGTTTTCTTCGCGAAGCCGAAGAGCCAGTTCTCAGCCTCAAGTTTTGATATGCTGTAGTTGAAAACAGGGTTTACCGGATCGTTTTCGCACACAGGAGCAGTGTGGTTAAAACCATGAACTGCCGTGGTGCTCATGTAGACAATACGGTGTACTCCGTACTCCGCGGCAACCTCAGCAACATTTCTTGTGCCTTCAACATTAACCTGTCTGAAGGCTGCCAGTGATCCCCAGTCTGAGGCAAGCCCGGCATTGTGGATAAGGATGTCTGTGCCTTCAAGCGATTTCGCAAGACTGCTGCGGTCGGTGATATCACCGTAAACAAGTGACAGGTTCGTGTTGCCTATCAGGCTCAGATCCGAAGTGGTTCTGACAAGGCCTGAAACATCGTGACCCTCGCTGATAAACTTCCGCACAAGATGTGATCCAATGAATCCATTTGCACCGGTAACAAGCACTCTCGACATCCCTCACCCCTGATAGATTACAAAAATATCCGTAAATATACCAAGGGCAGCATGGATGAGTACAACTATCCACAGGTTTTTTGTTCGGATTGCGATAATTCCGAACAGAATACCGAAGGGGATGGAGCCCAGTATCTCAGGTGCTGGCTTTCCTATGTGAACAAGACACGATGAAATGGTCTGTATCAGTATTGCGGCTGTTGTGCCGAACCTGCCTTTCAGACCGAAAAGCAGAAACCCTCTGAAAAAGAACTCCCACGGAAGGTAGTACAGGAAAAACAACCCGAGGAAGTACACAGGCATAAGGTGCTGATCATGCAGGAGAACCCTGGGAAGGGGATACTCTGCCACAACTGACTGAAGTGATGAAGCATGGTAAGCCGATGGTACAACCAGTACTGCCACTGCGAGGAGAGCCCACGGCAGGTTCTTCCAGAAGCCGGAGAAAGACAGCAGTGACTTCAGAACGGCTGCCTTTTTGAACAGCATAGAGATTACAAGAGGAACACCCAGCATCAGCACAAGGAAGGAGAAATACTCAAGCAGGTAAGCGTAAACTTCACCCTGAACCATGCCCTGCAGTCCTGGAAAGTAAACCATGAAGTTCTGTGCCTCGGTAAAATACCGGTAGACAGTAAGAAGCACCGGGGCACTCAGCAGAAGAAGGTAGCTGTAGGTGTCTGCCCGGTTGTACCCGATGCTTTGCAGAATGCCGTTTTTCCCTGGTCTTGTCATATCACCTTTCCGCTGCATTTTCACAGGACCACGTATACGGCAGATCGTGCATGGGAACGTGTTCTGGATAACCTGTTACTGAACACACTTCCCAATCGAATCTTCCATTCTTACCGGTGCCGCTTTGGAATTATAATAGCTTAATTCCATGATGAAAGAAAGCAATCCCAAAGGGGTGATGATGTTGAAGCTTGTTGATAAAGTAAGAGACAACCTGGAAGCGGTTTATTCTGAGATTGCAGACGCGGCAGCAGAGTGCGGCAGGGATCCAGGAGAGATAACTGTTATGGCTGTTACAAAAACACATCCTGCAGAGTACATAACAGCTGCAGTAGAGTGCGGTATCCTTCATATCGGAGAAAACAGGGTGTCCGAAGGCGGCAGGAAGATCAAGGAACTGGGTAAAGATTATGCCGTTTTTCACGCTATCGGTGTTCTGCACAGGAAAGAAGTTCGTCAGGCTTTGAGAGACTTCCACTGGCTTGATGCCGTGGACAAAATCGAGATCATAGAGGAAATAGCCCGTAGAAAAGCATCTCCGCAGATCCTGCTTGAAGTGAACACTTCCGGCGAAGAGGCAAAAATGGGTTTTCCTCCTGATGTTGTTCTTCTGGAAAGCGTTCTGGGAAGAGCCCTCGAACTGGAACTTCCGGTTCAGGGGTTTCTTACAGTGGGCCCTCTGTGCAAAGACCTGTCCGGTCAGAGAAAGGCCTTCGAGGACCTGAGAGTTCTTCGCGACTCCCTTGAAACCCGTCTGAGTGTTTCTCTTCCCGAGCTGTCCATGGGGATGAGTGATGATTTTGCTCTGGCGGTGAAAGAGGGTGCAACTACAGTGCGGCTTGGAAGAAGGCTTTTCGGATACAGGGAGACATGTCAGGTTAATCTGTAACTGTCGTTAGTATGCAGCTGGAGCGGCACAAGGAGATTGTCTGGGAATAGGCATTAAATGTGGTGCCTCATTGACGAGATAGTATGCATCCCGCTTTGCGGTAACAGAGATCAGGCAAGAGTTGGGCACAGTATTGAGGAGCTTGTTGTCCGTAGGGTGTTCGGCATCACCCCCGGTTATGAGAATCTGGATTATCACAACAGACTGAGGTTGGATCCAATGCTCGCTATTGCGGTTGGAAAAATAGATCCCACCGGCAGCGACAGCGTACTGGTGTCATTGGCTACCCATATTCCTCCACCCCTGGTTGGGGTGGTACACCCCCCCATAGCCGTTGACAACATCTCTAACAGATCTTATTGTCCATTATGCAATGCTGAGGCAAAGGATGTGTGTTACCAATGTATATTACTAATAAGATTCTGCTTTATGTTGTGATCGTTCTCTGCAGTATACTCTGTAGTTGCTTTCTCAGCCCTGAAGAAAATACTTACCACCAAACTGATCAGATAATACTGGACTTCAATCCGGCTGAGATTGTAGATAATGGTGAATTCAGCAAAAACATATCTGACATGTGGCCAGTTGAGTTCACGGAAAACTGTTTCTACCTTGTTGAATCTCCGGAGTACCTGGACTCTCTATTTCCTACTATAGAATATAGTGGACCCGGTTATTCTGGCCCTAAGTTGGAGGACTTGTTTCCAGAAGATGGAATGCTTCTAGTGTATTTTGATCTTGTATGGTCTTCAAGTGCTTACATTAATCATGAGATTTCTTTTTCAGCTGATACGGTTTTCATTGATGTTGCTCTTAAAGAAGATCCAAATCTTAAGGATCATGAGAAAGGCATATATTTCTTAATCGTTCCAATTGGCATTGTTCCAGAATACCATCTGACTTGTGGGCCAGGACTGCCGAGAATAGACATTGAGTAGTAGCGCCTTGCGAACGAGATGGAAAGCATGCCGATTGGAGAATAATAGCAGCGCTATTTGACGATGATAGGCGTAGTTTGCCAGTCTCTGAAAATCTGATTCTGGAAACTGCTGAAGCCGCTGATGAATAAACTTGCGCAACGAACCGTATTAACCCCGTCCTTTTTGTGAGAGTTTTAGATTTTGTGTTAGTGCTTAAAACAAAATAACTCAAAACGAAGAGGGCATTCTTCCTGTCTCGACACAGAAAACCTATTTTGGACAGGCTTGTGCTGAACCTTACATATCCTGTGCCCTTTAAACTGTTACTGTTACCCGGATCAGATAACAGAGCAGACTTGAATCAGATAGCTGCTACCTCGGTGTGAGTTTGCATACATAAGTTTGCAATTGAGTTTGAATATGCGATATTCAGGCAGTATATTAACCAGAGGCTTGTGTTCACTGGGGAAATGGGGGAGGCTGTGCGTGTAACTCCGCTTGACATAAGAAGACAGAGATTCCGCAAAGGGATGAGAGGCTACGATCCCGGAGAGGTTGATGCCTTTCTTGAAATGCTTGCCGACGCATGGGAGGATGTTTCCGAAAACACCCTCATAGAAGCAAAAGAGCTTGAGGTTTTAAGAGCCAGAGCAAGTGATTTTGATCGTATGGAAGGTGCTGTACGGGAAGTTCTTGTGGCTCAGCAGAGAAGTGCCGATGTTGCCCGTGAAGAAGCGAATCGCGAAGCCGACCTGATAATCAGAGATGCCGAACTAAAGGCTCAGAAAATGCTCGATGAGGCAAGAAAACGCGTTCAGATACTCACCGAGGCAATAAGGGAGCTCCAGGACAGAAGAATGGAGATTCTTCTTAAGATGAATTCCTTCATCGATACCCAGAAGGGCATCATAGCCATGGAAGAAACCAGAATAAAAGCTGAGATTATTCCTGCGGAAGAGAGGCTGCCCGGGGAAGAAGACGGTGATATGCCACTTCTTCAGCTCTCTGAGTTGTAATTGTGAACTTTGGTTTCTGTTTACGGGTAATCTGTAAAAGGGAACCTGCCTGATTCTGCCGGGTACAATCAGCATAACACTGGAATCTGTTTTGTTGCTGCTGAGGTGTTGCAACGATGTTGGTTGTGTTTGTGGTGTTTTCGACAATTCGGAAGTTACAGGAGTGAAAGGATCACTGAAGCAGTTGAACGGGCTTGCTGTTTCAGGAAAAACTCGACGGAATTGTAACCGGAGGATAGATGTTTTCAGCAATAGTTACTGCTGCACTTTTGTTCCAGCTTAACAGTTTTTCTGTATCCAGTGATTTGGTGTGGCCTGTTGATGAAGTTACAGTTGAACAGGTTCAACCGGGTCTTTACAGAGTGAGTTCTCCCGGTTTTGATTACCTTGATGGCGGTGCGGTTCTTCTTCCTGAAAGAACGGTGATGATACCCGTTCCCCCGGGTGAACCATTTTCGGTTACAGTTGTTCCTTCGG
>JAGGYZ010000297.1 GCA_021162285.1 Candidatus Fermentibacteraceae bacterium | reverse complement strand
TTGAATACGGAATTCCTTCCATGCTTACCGGTGATTCTGAAGAAATAGCCGAAGCCAGTGCTGCAATGTTCAGCGGTAAGATCTGCGGCAGAAAAATTGCACACAGCCTTCGTGGAGAAACAGTTGAAATACCTTCAGACTGGCTTGAGAAAGCAGAGGTTCTTAAGAGCCCCGGGGGAGCAGTGACAGAGCACCGGGAATCACAACAGAAGGATGGCGTGTTTCCCGTTGTTCACTGTTTCCAGGAGATTCCGTGCAATCCTTGTATGACTGTATGTCCCAAAGGTTTAATAACAACTTCCGGTCATCCGATCAAAGGACTTCCGCAGTACAGTGGAGGTTGCATCGGGTGCAGAAAGTGTGTTGCAATTTGTCCAGGGCTGGCGATTACTCTGGTTGACTACAGGAAAAACACTGAGTTCCCCACGGTTACCGTTCCCTGGGAGCTTGGAGACTGGGTTGTTGAGAAGGGGCAGACCGTAACTGTAACTGAATGGGAAGGAAAAACAATTGGAACTGGAACAGTCATCAGCCTTAAAGCTGCGCCAGGTTTTCCGTCCACAATGCTTCTTGATCTGGAAGTTCACGAAAGCATTGCCAACAGAGTTGCCGGTGTAAGGGTACAGGAACCGGATGTAACAGCACCTGAAAAAACAGTTCCGGAGCTGCCTCTGGCAGACAGTGCCATAGTCTGTCGTTGTGAGCGGGTTACTGCTGGAGAGATAAGGCAGCTTCTGCGTGAGGGAGTACGGGACATGAACGAGCTGAAGGCAAGGTCAAGGGCGGGGTTCGGGGCATGCGGAGGCAAAACCTGTGAAACCCTTATTCCCCGTATTATCAGATCTGAGGGAATAGACCCCGACGAAATTACTGACTTTACAAAGAGACCTCTTTTTGCAGAAACCCGACTTGGGATATTCTGCGGCAGAGAGGAGGAAGAGTGATGTACGATGCAATAGTTATAGGTGCAGGTTCTGTTGGAACACCTGTGGCAATGTCTCTGGCACACAGAGGTGTGAAAGTTCTCGTACTTGATTCAGGGATGTCATCGGGACAGGGCAACAACAAGTGTGCCATTGGAGGAATCAGAGCAACACACAGCGACCCGGCAAAGGTGGCGCTGAGTCTGCATTCACTTAAGACCTTCTCCACCTGGAAGGATGTCCATGGCGATGATATAGGCTGGTTTATGGGTGGCTACACATTTGTATCCTACTCCGAAGAAATTTCCCGTTCGCTGAAAAGTATTATTCCGGCGCAGCAGAAAGCCGGTTTGAATATTTCCTGGCGCAGTGCAGAGGAAATAGCTGAAAGAGTACCTGGAATCAATCGCCAGGGGCTGCTTGGGGGAACATTTTCTCCTGAAGATGGAAGTGCTAACCCCATGGAGAGCTCTTATGCCTTTTACCGTCATGCTGTGAGGGATGGAGCAGAATTTCACTTTGGGGAAACTGTAAAGTCTGTAAAGAGCAGCGGTGCATTCACAGTCGTTACCGACAAAGCCAGCTACACTGCAGAAAAGGTTATCAACTGTGCCGGATCGTATGCCAGGGAAGTTGGAGCCATGGTGGGAGTTGAACTTCCGGTGTATCCCGATATGCACGAAGCTGGAATAACCGAACCGGTTTCGAGGTTTTTCAACCCCATGGTTGTTGATATCAGCAGATATGAAGGCAGTGCCAACTACTACTTCTACCAGTACAGCACCGGTCAGGTGGTGTTCTGTATAACACCTGACCCGCCTCTGCAGGGGAAGGGCCGTGAAGAAACGTCTGTATTTCTGCCTCAGGTTGCAGCAAGAATGGTAAAACTGTACCCCAGGCTTGCCAACCTGAAAGTAAGAAGAACCTGGAGGGGATGTTACCCGCAGACGCCGGACGGAACACCGATAATAGGGCAGGTGGGGCCGGAAGGCTTCTACGCTGCAGTCGGTATGTGCGGCCAGGGATTTATGCTGGGACCAGGTGTTGGCGAGGTTATGGCCCGGCTGGTGACAGGACAATCTACTGAAGAAGACACAATGGTTCTCAACTCAATGAGACTTGACAGAGCATTTGCAGGAGTGGAAGCACTTAAGTAATAGCGAGCTCGCACTTGCATTGTTATGTACACAGGTTATCTTTATTTTGTGGTGGTCAAATAACTATTGGAGAAGGGATGGTTGAGTATGAAAACTCTGTTGTTCTTAATGGTTCTGTCACTGTATGGTGCCTACGCCGGCGAGCTTACAGTTTCTGTTCCTTTTGATGCCAACAGTATAAGCATTTCCAAAGAAGGTCTTTATACATCAGTAACGATGTACAACACTCCTTCCATGTTTTCGGTGGGTGCACCGGCACTTCCTGTTATGCCGGTTAAAATAGCTCTTCCCACAGGTTGTTGCGCAACAGGTATACGAGTAAGCAACGAAGACTGGGAGACTATCTCAGGCAGGTATGAACTGCAGCCGTCAAGTGGATGTGTTCCAATTTCAGCCGGTTTTGAGCAGGTTCAGGCTCCTCCGGATCAGCATATTTATTCACGCAACTCCTTCTTTCCCGAGGAAGCCGCGGTTCTTACCAGCTCAAGCGTGCTGTGGGGAATTCCCATTGCCTATGTAAGTGTTCATCCAGTAAGATGGAACCCTGCGACCAGGAGTCTTCAGGTACTGAGCAGCCTCATTGTCACCGTTGATTATGCAGAGGATCCATCGGTAAGGCTGGTAAGCAGAAGAACTTTGTTCAGTGAAGAAATGTCTATGGGCATTGCAAGGAAGCTTGTTCTTAATCCCGAAGGCGTAAGTGGTTCCGGAGCCAGTATAGTTGCCCCCCGTGATCTTACCTACGGTCAGTATGTAATAATCACGCACCCTGATTACGTATCTCAGGCCCAGGAACTGGCAGATTGGAAAACGGCAAAAGGCATTCCGGCCAGTGTTTACACAACAACATGGGTTCAGTCCAACTACTCCTGTGCGGATCTGCAGCAGGAAATGAGAGCATTTCTTACCGATTGCCGCGATGATGGTACAGACTACGTTCTGATCTTTGGTGATGATGACAAAGTTGAGTGCCGTGATGCTCTTCTGGTAGGGAGTTCCAGTTATCAGGAAGAAGCACCTTCCGATCTGTACTTTGCTGACATCAACGATACAGCTCCAGGGGCCGACCTCTGGAACTCTAACGGAAACAATGTCTGGGGTGAGGTTCCATACCCCTACCAGAGTCCGCAGCCTTCCGGATACGATCAGGTGGATTACCACCCGGATCTCTGGGTCGGCAGAGCCAGTGTGAACTCAACTGCCGAGGCAGATATTTTTGTGGATAAGGTTCTTATCTTTGAGAGAATCCAGAGCGTAGACTACTTTGAAACCGCGCCTGAAGAGCTGAGAATAGGCTACACAACCGGTATTCTCTGGAGCTCTCCGTATATCCCCGGCAGTGCCGACGCGGAGTCAATATCAACATTCGTTCCTTCTACGGCGTGGGAACAGGAAAAGTTGTACGAATCATCAGGAACAAACAGCTATCAGAACACAATAGACATGATCAATGCAGGACCTCAGCATGTGTTTCACGCAAGCCACGGATCAGAAACCTCAATGTGGACTTCCAGCGGAAGCACATACACCACAGCCCACATCATGGCTCAGACAAATATTTCCAGCGGACATCTGCCTGCCATCTGGCAATCGATATCCTGTCTTATCGGCCATCTGGATGGCTACGAGTGTTGTGGAGATGCGTGGCTGAATTCACCCAATGGAGGTGGATTCGGAAACTTCAACAGCCGTTACGGATGGGGTAACTTTGCCGGTCCATGCACCGGCCCCAGTGAAATGCTCTGCATCAGATTCTATCAGGATCACTGGCAGAACGATATCTACAATCTTGGTATTGCACATGGAACCAGCATGGATTACTACAGTCCGCCGGACAGTGTCTACATGGACTGGTGCCTTAAAGAATACAACCTCTTCGGAGACCCGGAACTGCCGATGTGGACAGAATCAGCAACTAACCTTGCAGTAACCCATGTTTCGTCAATCAGCGGAAACACTCCTGTGCAATTTACAGTTACTTCGGAGGGTAACCCTGTGGCGAACGCCAGAGTCTGTATACAGAAAGGCGACTGGAAAACAGGCGAAATCTATCTGGTGGGATACACAGACAGTTCGGGGCAGGTCAATCTGTACGCAACACCATTAACAACAGGAACAATCAGTGCAACTGTATGGGCCAGAAACCATATTCCCTACCAGGGGACTATAGCTGTAACCGGTGTTGGAACATCGGAAACTGCTTCTCCTGTTGCGGTAAACACTTTCAACCCGGTAAGTCCCAATCCGGCAGTAAGCACAGTATCACTGTCTTTCAGTATTGCCGCCTCCTCGGAAGTCTCTCTGGAAGTTTACGATCTTGGCGGACGCCTGGTAACAACAATAGCTGATCAGGAGATGCTTGCAGGCAGCCACAGCGTGGCGTGGAACCTCAGTGATGCCGGTGGACAAGCTGTGCCTGCCGGAATCTACCATATACGTCTCAACACACCTGAGTTTTCGGAGGTGAAAGCGGTGATGGTTCTCCGGTAATCAGGTTTTAGCTGCACGGGAGGGGAACGGTCCCCTCCCGTTTTACACTGTTTGAATCTGTCTGAGGCTGCACAGTATACAAGGATCAGAGGAGGTTTACATGAAAATATTTTATGCTGCTGTTCTTGTGTTAATGTTGTCTTACAGTGTTGCTGCGTACCCCTTTATGGTTGGTGACAGACTGTCCACGCCATAGATTGCGTCTGTCTCTCTTACCTGGAGACCGGAATCTTTCTGGCTTGTACAGGTCGAACCAGGTGTTGGCGGCTGTAAAGCTGCGCTGGGTCTGGGAGGAAGCTTTGTCTATGTCTTCGGCATGTCTCTAAAAAGCTCACTTCTGTACACATTGGGAAAAACAGCAGGCCATGTGGAAACCGGTCAGACATACGCCGGGGGAGAAGGTGTGCTGATGATCACAGGAATGAATGTTTCCTTCGGACTCTACGGGCACATTGCAGGTGATAAACCGGATAAAGATATGCTGGTATCAATAGGAGTCGGTGTGGGTTTTTAACACGCAGTGCCCTGTATCTGTTTGAACAGTCATCGCTGGTAGATTGAAAGTTCCTTCTGTCTTCTTTCGTCGTCTTTGTCGGTAACAGACTCAACTGCTTCGATGCTCTTTATGTAGTCTTCCGGCATTCTGTTTTCAATTGCCCCTTCGAGAACATGTTTTTTATACCAGTGGTAGGGTTTGAGACTGGTGTCTATGATTGTGGCGTAGTATGTGAATGCCTCAACTGATTGATTGTTTATGGTAACTGAAATGGTTTTCAGGTTGTATCCTGAACCGAGACCTTCAATTGTATCAAGAATTAACTTCTGGGATTCTTCAAGATCGTAAAGTACGCCAAAAACAACATCTTCCGGCTGACCAGTTTCGAGGATATCGCACTTTGCGCTACCGTCTAGAGTGCCCTGCTTATGGAATCTAAGCAGGTGCCTGCTTAGAACGGCAATCCCGATTTTAGTTGCCTCTATTCTTTGAAGCAGACGCTTCTCAGACATGTTGGATCCGAAAGAAAAGTAAAGCACTTGCCCCTCTTTACTGAACAACCCCATTGTCAAGGGCTGTAGAATGCCTTGTTAACTGAGTATTATATCATGTAACAGTTACACTGGCAACCAGTCTTCCTGTGCTACTTTATTAGCGTCCCGGCTGTTTGTCCTGTACAGAAGTGACATCCCGACCCGATTTGGTTAAATTGCTAAAATATGGAGGTG
>JAGGYZ010000285.1 GCA_021162285.1 Candidatus Fermentibacteraceae bacterium | reverse complement strand
GCCACACAGAACCTGCTTGAATGGGCGCATTCCAGAGGCGGGATCAAAAACTTTGTCTACGCTTCATCTTCATCAATTTACGGTATCCCGTCCACGCTTCCAATGACTGAAGAAAAGACAGTTCCCGTTCCCCACTCCCCCTACGGTGTTACCAAGCTGGCTGCGGAAAACCTTGTAAGACTGTACACGGCGAACAGGGGTCTGCCTTCAGCAAGCCTTCGGTTCTTCACTGTGTACGGACCCCGCCAGCGACCGGATATGGCTTTCAACAGGTTTATACAGGCTGCCTTCCAGGAAAAACCCATAGGTGTTTTCGGCAACGGAAAACAGACCCGTGATTTTACCTTTGTAGACGATATAGTACGGGGCCTCAGACTGGCGGAAAATTCTACTGCGGGCCTTGCAATGAACCTTGGAGGCGGAAACCGGGTTACCCTGCTTCAGGCAATAGAAACACTGGGAAAGGTCATGGGCAGAGAGATCAAAATAGACTTCTCAGACAGCAAACTCGGTGATGTCCCAGACACCTGGGCCTCTGCTGCTCTGGCTCTGAAAGAGCTGGGCTGGAAGCCTTCAGTTTCCCTGGAAGAGGGTCTTCGTCAGGAAGTTAACTGGCTAGAAACCTGAGTTATCTGGTTGAATCCATCGTTTCCACAGTAAAGCTCCAGCGGTATGTGCCCGGTGTCTCTCCACTGTCTCCAATGATATCCACTGTTGCTGTGTATTCTCCGTCGGCAAGCAGCTCCTTTACCAGGAACTGAACAACGGTGCCGTCTTTAATAACCGGCGAGAGTTCCCAGGCGGAACCGTTGCCGTAGAGCTCAGCCACAGCTGTCCATCCGCTGTGTGTGTTTCTGAAACCTGCGGCGACCTGAAGAACAGGCGTGTGATCGTAAACGGTACCGGTGGGATAAACAGAGCTGAACACTACCTCCGGCTGCTGAACAACACCGACCTGAAAAGTTTCAACCGCTTCATTACCGGCGGAATCCGCTGCGCTTACACGCACATTGACAGCTTCCCCGGCGTATGGAAGGAAGTCAACACTGCAGACCCAGACTGAATCTTCCCTTCGCGAAAGGCCGATACCCTCGAGGGAGTCAACATACAGGGTGACATCTTCCACGCCTGAAAGTTCATCCTCAGCCTCAACCTCGATCTGTGCTTTCATTGTTAAGTAGTCAACTCCATCGGAATGTATGGACACCTCTGGAGGAACACTGTCTACAACAACACTCCAGTCCATGGAGTCCAACAGCTCCCCTGAACTCAGAAACAGATCTACTGAACCGCCTGCAAAGAACTCTTCAGAACTCTCCGGCTCAAAGTACCACACACCGTCTGTGTTTTCCGGATAAAGCACCGATTCTCCGGACTGTATGAAGATGTCTCCATTGCTGTAATCCTCTGCTGTTTCAAAGCTGAACCTTTCAGGCAGATCAGCCTGAAAACCTGTGGGACTGAGAGAATAGACAGCAACGAACTCCGGCTGGAATGACAACCCCATATCCACAGTTCCCTGACCTTCCGGCACCTGCCAGCCCTGGACACAGGTCCAGAAAATTCCGTCTGTATCGATATCAGGAATAAACACAGTTTCGCTGGAAGAAGGCGATGTTGACTTTGCCTGCAGCTCTTCCATACCGTCAAGCATTCTGTTGCCGTTTGTGTCTCTGAAGAAAAACAGGTCAACATCAAGCCCTGTCTGCTGGCTGGAAGTCTGTATTGAAATGCTTCTCTCGCCTGAAGGCACCCTGAACGGACCTGCTATAAGACCAGCTGAAAGGGGATCATCCGGGTCATCCTGAAAAACATCTGCTCCTGAATAGAACTCCACCAGCTGTGTACCTGTGTGTGAATCCGCAGAGCTGCTGCCTGAGACACACAGCCCGGCAACTGGATTCCTGGGTGTTGTCGGTCTGGAAAGCCATTCCGGAAAGGAAGAGCCTTCCTGTCTGTGCAGTGCCGCAACGCTGTAGGTCCTCCACACGAACATACTGTTCCTGTTGTCGAGAACCGCAAAGCAGCTGTCTCCGGAGCGGGGAACAAACGGTGCGAGAACTGCGTTGCAGTTAAGCCCTTCCGAGTAGTTTCTGAAGTTGGCTCCGTCCATGTAAAGAACCTCTGCCGTGGACGGGGTTTCTCTCCAGGGAATCCAGTCTGAACCGCGGACAATATCCTCCGCGTCGCTGTCTATGGAATAAAGGGAACCTGTAAAGTAGGGCACTGTGTAGAGGGTCTCCACCACTGGAACCTCATCGCAGGAATCCGCAGGCGGAGTGAAAACAGCCTGCCTGTCTGGAATCATACAGGGCACCGTGTAGTTTACAGTGTAACTGCTGTCCTCCTGAAAACTGATGTTTCTGCTCCCTGCGGACCCGAACGGCGACAACACATCAATGGTGTAACCGCCGCCTGGCTCCCACCCCAGGTTGAAAACACAACTGCCGGAAGAGTCTGTGTAGTCAAAGATCGAAACGGAATTCGCGTTGTTCCAGTGGGAACGGGCCAGAACCATTGCTCCTTCAACAGGTGTCCCTGCGGGATCGCTCACCAGTATTTCCACACCGGCAGTTGCGGTGTACCCTGAATCGCCCTGCATGTAACCGGAGCCTTCAGGAACAACGGTGGAACAGGTTACAGGCCATACTCTGCCCCCGGGGCCGAAAGCGGAGATAGTGGAGATTGTTTTCCCCGCGTGGTTCACTCCCTCCCCTGAAACCCAGATGTTGCCTATCCCCGAGATTCCATAGTTTATATCCCAGTGGTTCCACCTGCCGGAAGCCGGGTCGAGGTACTGGTTCCACTGGTGGTCCTCTCCTCTGCAGCCGACAACATATGCCGGAATAAAGCAGATTCTGCTGAGGGCAGTCTGCAGTATGGACTGTTCCCCGCACGAACCGTAGGCTTTGCTGTAAATGGTCATGGGCTGAAGATCGTTGGTCATGTAACCGAAGGTCATCAACCCGCCTGGCTGGGAATGGGACTGAAAATTGCAGACTCTTATAACCGCTTCTTCACAGGTCTCTGCGTCTGCCATACTCCGCCTCAGGGCTTCCTCCCTGTCTTCCGGAATAAACTCCCTCCAGAACAGATGTCTGGGAGAATGTCCGAACAGGCTGTCCGGCTGGTAGTTCAGGTACTCTCTCTGCGTTACCGCAGTTGTGTCCCAGGGGGTGTTCCAGTAGGATGCGTCAACTCTGCCCGGAACCTCAAACAGTATTCT
>JAGGYZ010000303.1 GCA_021162285.1 Candidatus Fermentibacteraceae bacterium | reverse complement strand
GGCCAACGGTGTGGCGGTGACAAGGAACATCTTCAACCCCTTTATTAACGGGGTCTATGTGAATGTTCAGCCCGGTGACGACATGGTTACAAATCCTCAGGCGGAATCGGTTCCCGAGGAGTTCATTGTTACAGAACAGAACCTTACAGGTCGTGCAGTACGGGAGATTCAGTACCTCGGTGCATCAAACAGAACTTCCGCAGGAGAAAGGGTTCTGTCTGAACAGCAGATCGATCAGCTGGTAAGTTATCTCACCATGATTCACAACCACTACAGGATGGTGTACGGTGTTGACCGGGATGATCCCTGGTTTGCTATGGAGATCGAGTTCAAAATTACTTCTGAAGGGGAACTCATTGTAAAACAGGCCAGACCGTGGGTGTTCTGATCAGGTACTGTCTCCACTATTGGCAGATTCAAGTTCAAGATCTGCCTTTTCAACCAGCCCTGCAGGAAGTTCTTTTGTTACGGATACACCGAGGTCTTTGAACTCCGCCGCTTTTTTTATCAGGTTGCCTTTACCGCTTACCAGCTGTCCCACGGCTTTGTTGTGGATCGTCTGGGTCTTATCGATCTGATGGCCTATTTCAGTCATGCTTTCAAGGAACACTCTGAGCTTGTCGTAGAATTTTTCCGCTCTTGAGGCAAGTTCTTTTGTGTGCTTGGTCTGCTCCTCGAAACGCCACAGCTGTTTCACTATGTTCAGCGTGGTAAGCAGTGTGGTTGGAGTGGCCACAAGTACATTGTTAAGCAGAGCTTTCTGGAAGATATCAGGGTCGTGTTTAAGGGCTTCAACGTAGGCTGACTCTATGGGAATAAACATGATCACAACTTCCGGTGTGTTAAGCCCGTCTATTTTGAAGTAGTCCCTCTCTGCCAGTTCCTTTATTCTGTCACTCACTGCTTTCGCGTGTCTTGAAAGGGCTGTTTTTGCCTGAACTGGATCTTCTGCATTTACGAACTCGGTGTATGCGGCAAGGGAAGTTTTTGCATCGATCACAATGTGTCTGTTTCCTGGAAGGTAGACAATGGCATCAGGCCGCTGACGGCCTTCGTCTGTATTGAAAGACACCTCCCTTTCGTAGTCAGCGCCAAGCCTGAGACCGGAGCTGTCAAGAACATTCTCCAGGATCATCTCTCCCCAGTTTCCCTGCATCTTTTTCTGGCCCTGCAGCGCAGTGGTGAGGTTGTGCGCCTCGTCCGTAATCTTCTGATTGAGTTTCTGCAGGTTTACCACTTCTGTTTTAAGTTCCGCACGCTGGATAGAGTCTTTTTTAGACAGTGATTCAACACTCTCGCGGAACCCCTTCATTTCTTTCTCAACCGGGCTCAGAAGGCTGGCAATGCTTTCTCTGTTAAGCTCTTTGAATTTTTTACCGTTGTTTTCAAAGATCTCAGCAGAAAGCTCTTTGAACTCCAGCTTCAGTTCCTCTTTGCTTTCAAGAAGCAGTTTCCGCTGCTGGTGAAAGTGCAGTTCCTTTTCTTCCAGAGATGTTTCCAGCCGATCGAACTTTCCCTTCAGTTCCAGAAAATCGGTTTCCCGTTTCTCCAGTTTTTCAGTTAGCTTCCCCAACCTGGATTTTACATCATTCAGGTACTTTTCCCCGCCTGCAAGTTTTGCCTCTGCAGTTCTAAGATTCTCTGACGCAGCTCTCTCTTTTTTGCGCAGGAATTCAAGTTCATTTTTAAGTTTTTCGGCAGTTTTTCTGTATTCTGCAGATTTTTCCATCTCCGATTTCAACTGTGTTTCCAGGCGGACGATACTGCCGGTTTCTTCTCTGGATTTAAAAGAGTGGATAATCCAGCCTGCTGCGAAAAACACAGCCCCAAGCAGAATACACAGCAGAGGATTCATGGCACTCCATTTCAATTGGGGAAACAGTCTGCAGAAACACACAGTTTAACTTAATCTGTTTCAAATGGCTGTCAACCTTGCCAGCGGATACGAATAGGAAGCAGGAGAGACTCAGATAATGACTACAGAGAAACTTCTATCTGAGGGTGCAGAGCAGGGCACACCTTTCCCAGCGTACACAGAGACGGTATCTTCGTATGGAGGGTTTTGCCAGCAGAAGGGAATTTGAATGCCGAAGCTTTTTGTAACAGACATAGAATCAGATGCTGACCTCAAGGTTCACATTGCCGAAATACGCAGTGAAGCCCATCTGGCCGTGTACGAAACAGACAGTCAGTGGGAAGCTGCAGAGCCGCAGATATGGGCGTATACAGGCATAAGAAGTGAAGCAGACAAGGTCGTCTATTTCGCTGACGGGGCGTGGAATGCAGACATAGTTATTTTCAAAACCGATATTGTGTCTGATGCAGGGTGGCTCGACTCGTCAAAAGAGGGTTTGCTTTAGTGAAAAAAGCTGTGTACACCTCGGTGCTGTTTATAGTGGCAGCAGCCGGTTGTCTTGACTTCGGAGAAGATATTGAAACAGACAATCCCACGCAGCAGCAGCTGGACTTCTGTGAGGCTGTGATGCATCTGAACAGGCAGATGGTTTACCGACCTTCCGGAATAAAGATAATTGGTTCAGGGATTGATGATGCCGCGTGGATGTGTTTTTTCACGGAGGAAACAAAGACCTGGGCCATCTTCGATACCACTTATGTTTCTCCGGACTCTCTTCTTGGCACTGCTTCTGTGTATTCACCGGATGATATGCCGGAGTGGTGGAATCCTTCGGAATACAAACTTACCGGAGG
>JAGGYZ010000338.1 GCA_021162285.1 Candidatus Fermentibacteraceae bacterium | reverse complement strand
GGGAGGTGGGCTGGGACAGTGCTGCAGATGTTGAGTACCTGCAGTCAACAGGGAAGATGGTTATCTGTTACATTGATGTAGGCGAGGCTGAAGACTACCGCTGGTACTGGCAGGATGGCTGGGAAGTAGGCAACCCGTCCTGGATAGCAGGAGAAGACCCCGACGGCTGGGACGGGAATTATCCTGTACTTTTCTGGCATGATGACTGGAAAGCAATTATGGCTGAATATCTCACAAGGATCATCAATGACGGCTACGACGGAATCTATCTTGACTGGCTTGAGGTTTATGCTTTTGATGCAGTAGTTGATGCTGCTGAAGCAATGGGGCAGGACCCCGAAGACCTGCTGGTGGAATATGTACAGTGGATAGAACAGTACGTTCACAGCAGAGATCCGGATTTTATAATAATTGCCCAGAATGCCGCAGAAATGGGCTACAGACTTGACTACATACAGGTGTTTGACGCAATAGCTCAAGAGGCAATCTGGTTCGACGGCGGCGGTGACCCCGATACCGGTGATATTCCAGGAGATATTGCAGTGGAGCCTTCACTGACGGCCGAGTACATTCAGTCTTTGCAGTACTGGAAAACAGCAGGCCTTCCTGTGTTTAACTGCGAGTACTGTCAGGAGTCTGCAAACACGACTACAGCGTACGACAATGGAGAGCAGTACGGATACACCACCCTCTGCACTCTCCGCCCGCTTGATCAGGTAACAGAAACACCTCCTCCAGGTTACTAGTGGGAAGAATTGATCTTAACCTGATTTCAGAAAGAATCAGATCGGGGCAGGAGATCACAGAGCTTGATCTGAGCCATATTCGCAGATACCACGATGAGTGCAGTCCTGGTGAAGCGGACTGCGTTCCGGAAGCGGTATGGGCAGACTTGAACATGGATGAGGTGTTCAGCAGAATCAACACAACATACAGTGCTGTTGGCGCTCAGTATCTTTACAGACAGATGCATCTTTACAGAAGAGGTCAGAGTTTCCCACCAACACGGTTTTCAGTTTTCCGGAAGTTTCAGAACAACACAGCAGCTGCAAACAGGTTTGCGAAGATTCTTCTGCGCCTCAGAGGTGCGGGTTCAGCGTACATTTCCAGAGTTTTGCTGGGAAAACTGCCGGAGAAACCCGTGTATTTCCCACTGATTGTTCTTTTGTCTTTGCTGTTTATTGCAAGTATTGCCGGTCTGGTATTTATGGGAAAACAATACGTTCTGGTTGTAATAGCCATGGCCGCAGTGAACGTTGTTGTCAGCCAGGTTATCTCTTTTCGTATATCAAGTTTTATCCCCGATTTTGGAAGTCTGGGAAGAATGCTTGGGGTAGCTGCATCTCTGGCAGATACAGGGGAGACCGGGTTTGAGGAAATAGCAGTACTTCACAGGAAGAAAAGTTTTATCAGGCATCTGCAGAAAAAATTCGGCTGGCTGCTTGCAGACACATCAAGAATGGATGATCTGAGCGCATCGGTTGTTGCTTATGTGAACAACCTTCTGCTTGTAAATCTGATTGTGTTTTTCTCTGCTGCAAAGTATGTGAAGATGCACAGAAAGGAACTCACAGAAATATACGAGGCTATTGGCTCGCTTGACGCAACCATGGCTGTTGCCGGATACCAGTTCCGAAGATCGTGCTGCTGCCCTGAAATTGTTGATGAGGATAAAGTAGAAGTGGTTTCCATGTATCACCCTGTTCTTGAAGAGCCGGTTTCCAACTCATTCTCTCTTACCGACCATTCCTGTCTGATAACCGGTTCGAACATGGCAGGGAAAACCACATTTATAAAAACTATCGGCGTGAACATGATTCTTTCAGAAACACTGGGTATCTGCCATGCGGAAAGTGCAGTTATCCCCAGTGTGACTGTTTTAAGCACCATACGCAGAAGAGATGATCTCGGTCACGGCAAGAGTTACTACTATGTGGAAATTGAATCAATTCTCGAGTTCATAAAGAAGGCAGACAGCGGCAGTCGTTTCCTGTTCCTTATTGACGAGATATTCAGAGGTACCAACACAACAGAGCGGCTGGCGTCATCAACCGCCGTGCTGAAATACCTTGGAGAGAGAAGTATGGTTCTTGTTACCACCCACGATATTGAGCTGGAAAATATGCTGGGTGAAAAGTACAAAATGTTTCATTTTCAGGAACAGATAGAAGATGGTCACCATTTCTTTGACTACAGAATTAAGCCCGGGCCATGCAGATCCAGAAATGCAATTCGTCTTCTGGAACTCGCTGGTTACCCTGCAGAAATTATCCATGAAGCAAACTCTTTGTCCAAACAGCTTTTCCGGGAAAGACACGCCATGTAGATATTTGTACTGTTCTTCCTCTGCGTTGTATGTTTAATTTGAAGGCTTCTTAAATGTTACTATTTTATATTATCTGCTTTTTGAGTTATATATATAATGGGTAATAGGTATTTGCAGTTTTATCCTGTTTCAGGAGAGTACAATGGCTGACCTGCTGCTAGTGAGTGATGTTGGAAGTACTACTACAAAGCTTCTTCTTCTTGAAGTCGGCGGGGGTGAGTTCAAAGCTCTTGGTGCTGTTTCAGTTGGTACCACTGTAGAGAAGCCATCTGAAGATGTGTGCATCGGCTTCTTTGATGGTGTCAGGCAGCTTTCCGAGCAGACCGGAATAAAACTTGTCGATGAAGACGGCTCTCTTACTGTTCCCTATAGCACCACAAGCTCTGCTGGAGGTGGTCTTCAAATTCTTGTGGTGGCCCTTGCCTCCTCTGATTCCGGAAGTATAGCAGAAGCAGTAACATACAGCGCCGGAGGAGTTGTTCTTGATTCCTTTGCCATCGATGATGAAAAACCCAGGGTAGAGAAGATACGGCAGATGAAAAACCTTTCTCCTGATCTTGTCATTCTGGCAGGGGGATACGATAGAGGAGCTGTTGCCGGGGTCGTGAACATGGCCCAGCTTCTGGCTTTTTCCAAGCCGAAACCCAAGTTTGGCGGTGGCAAACTACCCCTTGTGTTCTGTGGTAACCATCAGGTAAGACCTTTTATTGCCGGTATGCTTGGTGAGTTGTTTTCCATCTCCTACACAGACAATATCCGTCCCGACGGTTTTACTTTCAACATGAAGCCAGCTATTGCAGAGGTACACCGATTGTTTATGGACCATGTAATGCAGATGGCTCCAGGTTATGCAAGACTTTCGGAGCTGACATCTTCACCGATAATTCCAACACCTGCAGGTGTAGAGAGAATACTGGAGAACTACGTTTCCAGTGTGGAAGGCAATGTGGTGCTTGCCGATATGGGCGGGGCAACAACAGACATCTTCAGCAACATCCGTGGAGGTTTTCAGAGAACTGTAGCGGCCAACACAGGCATGAGTTACAGCCTTTCCAACATAGTAAGAGAAGCAGGTTCTGACAGGGTTTTCAGCCATATACCAGCTGTTGATACTGGAACAGCCAGAAACTGGATTCTCAGTAAAACTCTTTTCCCTACAGTTGTTCCTGAAGATGAAACAGCAGAGGTCATTGAATGTGCCGCTGCCGCTGAAGGAATGAGGCTGGCGTGGAAACACCACATTGAGATCAGTTATATAAAATCAAGAGTTGGATTTACAGAGCGGATGAGACGGCTGGGCAAGTGCAAGTTCGATGAAGCATTCAAGACAATTTATGGAGACCGTTTTAGAATATCCGATGTTTCTGTGATCATCGGGGCCGGAGGTGTTATGGCCCACGCAACACCCAGAAGAGCAGCATGGATACTTGCCTCGGGATTCAGGCCGAAAGGTCTTACAACTCTAATGGTAGACAGACACTTCCAGAGCCCCCACATGGGAGTGCTGTCAGACAGTTATCCCCACGAGGCTCTGAAGTACTACAAAGAGCAGTGTCTTGCTCCTGTGTGTGTGGTTTATTCGCCGCTGACTAAAACAAGAAATCTTACTGTAACAACACCGGGCTCTGTAACAAAAGTTGCCTCAGGAGGATTCCTTTACCTTGAAAGCTGCAATGGAGTAAAGATACACAATGTTTCACTGCCTGATGTTGATGTACCTCTTCTGGTAGACTGCAGGTTTAAGGACGAATTGCTTCCAATGGATTTCCTGGAGAAGCCTGCTGATTTCCCTGCTGAGCCTGTTCTGCCTTCAGTATCTGCTCCTGATGTGGTTTTCCAGGAAGATACCAGAGAATTCAGCCTTGCCTACGAGGGTGAGATTCAAGTGAAAGCAGGAGATTCTGTTGTTCCAGGTGGTGTTCTTGGAACGAACCGTCTTGTACCTCCCAGGATTTACTTCGTTGATGCCAGAGGGCATGTGGGATACGGAAAAAAAGAGGTCACCGATGAGATGGTAATGCAGGGAATTAAGGTTAAATCCGGTGACAAGGTGCAGACAGGAGATAAGGTATTTTCAATCGCTATGGGCAGGGGCTTTACAGGATACAGCAGTTCAATGAGAAGCCCTGTCCGGGGTATTGTTCATTCTATTGTGATGCCCGGGATGATAATTCTCAAGGAAATACAGGACTACGACGGTAAACCACACAGTGTAAATGTGGCGAAACTGCTTGGGATTAAACCCAGAAGAATCACTGCTAACTTGAAAGTGAGGCTGGGTGAGTTTGTTGAGCGTACACAGGTTATTGCAATCGGAGACACACTTAAAAACATCAAGTCCCCCGACACTGGAACTGTAACCGGGATTGACAGAAAAACAGGTATCGTTACCATACAGTACAATCTTGACCCGGTAGAAATGCTTTCACCTATACAGGGAACTGTGACAGAGGTTAACCCGGTTATGTCTGCTTCTCTAAAGTTCTCCGGGTTAACTGTGCAGGGTGTAGCCGGTTTTGGAAAGCTCAGGTGGGGTACTCTTACGGTAGATTCTTTCAGGAAAGGCTCGATTGTTCTTCTGAACAGGAAATTCACATCCGATCTTGTTGAACAGGCAGTGGATGCCGGTGTCGCAGGGGTAATAGCGCCTTGTATGGAAGGGGCTGACCTGGTTGGGTTCCTGGGGGAGGAACCTGGCGTTATTCTGACCGGGTCCGAGGATATTCCATTCTCACTGATACTGTTGTCTGGAGTGGGAGATGCTTCCCTGGAGAATGAAGTTTTGCGTAAGTTGAAAAGGAACGCAGGCAGTAACTGCGTTCTGTTTACAACCACAAGGATGAGGGCTGGAGTGGAAAGACCTCTGGTACTGGTGCAGACACAGGAGGAATGATGGTCTGGGAATGTCAGGCATGCGGCTATGTGTATAACGAAAAGGCTGCAAACAGGCAGCAACGCCTGGAAGAAAAGCCCCTGAACTCTGGAGGGCTCCCTGTCAACTGGAAGTGTCCGGTATGCGGTGTGGGTCGTGAATTTTTTGAAGAAGTGTCAGGTAGAAACAGCTAATTTACTGCTGTGTATCTGCTTGTGTTTCAGGGGTTGACCGGTTATCAGAAACGGCTTAAATTACTGCCTCCGGTGCCGAGATAGCTCAGTAGGTAGAGCAACGGACTGAAAATCCGTGTGTCGACGGTTCGATTCCGCCTCTCGGCACCAGTCTTATTCTTTCGGAGAGTTTTGTTTTGCGGATTCCTCCAGCATTTTTTCTATTTTTCTTATCTTAACAGCAGAGCTGTTCATCTGAAACTCAATAGTATTGAGAATCCAGAACTGAAAATGCTCAACCTTCTGCTGTCTGTGTATCATCCACAGGATTTTTATTGAAACCAGAAGAACTGCTATTTCCACGCTGAACATTTCAGGAATGAATGACACAGGCAGATGAAGCGCGTGGCGCATGAAGTCGAATGCGAACAGAAGTACCACCAGCGAAGTGAATGCGATCCCGGTTATCTTTTCCTTCTTTGCATCACCTGCTCCACCAATCTGCCCCAGTATTTTTCTTACAGACTCTTTTTCCTGTTTGTACTGGTTGATTTCTTCAAGCAGTGCTTCCTGATCTGCCATTGTTTCCTTCCTTCTTCAGGTAAAACTGTATATTCTACAAGCATGTAAGACTATAATCTTTTACCGGGAGAAAATGAAAAGGTCCGTTCTTCTTAACTGGCTTCCCTTCGAAAACACAGCAACGGGTGCTGCAAAAAGGGCAATTGAGCTTCATAACAGGCTGGGCGGCGAGTTCAATCTAACTGCTGCGGTAACCCGGGGTTTTCCACAGAACACTGCACCTTCTCTAAAAAAGACAGTAGTTGCGTCCAGAAGAAGTCTTGCTGTGCGTTATTCCGAGAGATTGCCGGGGTTCTGGAGAAGAGCCGGAGCTTCTGATATATGGGTTACAGATACGCTTCCGGTTCCGGCATTCGGTTCACAGATAAAAACCGTTCTAACAGTTCATGACCTGAGGTTTCTTGTGAACAGAAAATACCTCAGCCTGTCCAGATATCTTCTTCTCAAATTGAACATGAAAGCCAGCCTTGGACGAGCTGACGCTGTTGTTACGGTTTCAAGCTGGATCGCCGACCAGATTGTTGAGAACTACGGAATCAGCAGAAGCAAACTTCACATTGTTGCAAACTCAGCAGCCTCTCTTCCTGAAGTGCAACCTTCAGCCGACAGGAAATACATACTTTCCGTAGGACACCTTGAGCGCCGGAAGAGCCTGCACACCCTGATCCTGGCCTTTGCAGCAGTTGCCGGGAAGTGGGATGGGGATCTTGTTATTGCTGGCAGAGGGGGGCTGGAGTCAGAGCTCCGATCTCTTTCAGGCAGACTGAATCTTGGCTCCAGAGTTAATTTCACCGGTGGCGTAAGCGATAAAGAACTGGCCGGGCTTTATGCCGGCGCAACCTGTCTTGTATGCC
>JAGGYZ010000177.1 GCA_021162285.1 Candidatus Fermentibacteraceae bacterium | reverse complement strand
CAACAACATTACCTGTACCGGCTTCGCCTTTTGTGCGGATCATTGCAGCACCTTCAGCTATTCTTCTGAGGGCCTCTTCAAGCACAGTGGCTCCGCAGACAAAGGGAACCTTGTAGTTCCACTTGTCCACATGGTGGGCCTCGTCTGCCGGGGTTAGAACTTCAGATTCATCTATGAAGTCAATATCCAGAGCCTGGAGAACCTGGGCTTCAACGAAATGACCTATACGGCATTTTGCCATTACAGGAATGGTCACTGCCTTCTGAATTCCCATTATCATGTCTGGGTCGGACATTCTGGCTACTCCGCCCTGAACTCTGATGTCGGCAGGAACCCTTTCCAGAGCCATTACTGCCACAGCACCGGCTTCCTGTGCAATCGCTGCCTGCTCGGCGTTGATAACATCCATGATCACCCCGCCTTTGAGCATGCGTGCGTGACCGGTTTTTACTTCCCATGTACCATCATCTCTAATAAAACTCATAGTATTACCTCGTGGATTGAACGGATTCAAGAAATTCCCCGCCGCTGGTTTCCCACCTGGCAAAGGAAGCCAAAAGCACATCTTCCAGTGAAGATGCGTCTGAAGAACCAACAGCCTGCCTGAAAACACGGATACAGTCTGCAGAAGATTTGAGATAGCTGACCCAGCTGGTTACTACCTCGGGAGGAAGTTCCTGTGTGTCACAGAAAAGAGCAGCTTCAAGTGCAGCTTCAGCTCTGAGAACAGCCGTTCCAGCTGCTAAAACACCGGTGGCTTCACTGCTTTCGTCTTCTGACATGCAAATCCAGGTATCCATCAATCCTGCCACCTCGCGATCGAGAGTACTGAACTCTTCAGTGCTCAACGGTTGTGAGAATGCCAGAACCACGGAAACCGCAACAACAGGGACAATTAAATGCTTCACCATTCAGGTAACATATAAAAGTCGTCAACACGCAGGAAGGCGTTTACACATTGCCTGCAGTGTTGTATTATGTGGGGTCTGTTAATTGAATCAATCATGTGGAGGGTTTTTGAAGCTGGTAGTACTACTGGTTGCTGTGTTCATCTCTGTTTCGTCCGGCAGTCTGGTGGAAGACTGCGCGGGCAGGGGTATTCCGGTTTCGTCGACGTTGCTTACTGAAGATCTGCTGACAGTTGAAATGAGTGGAAGTCTGGCCATGGGGGATTCTCTACTCAAACACTACGGCGGAGTTTTCTTTCTGCTTGCAGACAGTATTGCCGGCGGCTGGTCTGTTGTTGGTCTGCAGGTTAACATTCCAGGCGCTTCCCTGATTCTGTTCCGTGAGGATGTTTTCAGCGCTGTTGAGCGGATGCAGCAGGGACTCTCCGAGGAAGTTCTTGCCAGCTGGATTCTTGAACACACCTGGGTAACCCGGAACTAACGGTCAAGCTCCTGATTCTTTACAGCCCCCCCTTTCCGAACAGTACAACCGGAATTGTTTTCATTATCAGTCGGAAATCCAGTGAATGTGACGAGTCTATGGTGTACAGGAAGTCGAGGAACTGTGCTTCACTGAAGGGAAGCCTGCTTCTGCCGTATACCTGCCATATCCCGGTAAGTCCCGGTTTCACAGTGAACCTCTTCCTCTGCCATCCGCTGTAGTGTTCCAGCTCATAGGGTATACATGGTCTTGGACCTACCATGGACATGTCTCCTTTGAGAACGTTGATCAGCTGGGGAAGTTCATCAGTTGAGGTCTTTCTTATTATCCGGCCTATAGTTGTAACACGGGAACTTTGATTGAGTTTGAATGCACCCTCTGCTCCGCCTGCTGCTTTGCCGCTGGCGTATTGTTTGAAGTATTTTCTGTGAGCATCCTCGTTTACCTTTCCCTCTCTCATAGAGCGGAATTTCAGGAATCCGAACTCTTTAAGCTTCAGACCTACCCTTTGCTGCTTGAAGAGAATCGGCCCGGGACTGGTTAGTTTAATGGCCAGTGTTGTAAGAATGAAAACAGGCATGAGGAGTAAGAGCCCTGAAAAAGATAGCACAATATCACTCAGTCTTGTCATGGATATCTGGGTAGATCGCTTCCCTTTTTTAAGAAATGTAAGTGCTCCGTAGTCGCTCAGGCTGAACCAGGGGTCAAAATAGCCCAGATCGAAAACCTGCGGACCGTAGATCACAAATGGAATTCCGGAGTCATTGAGCAGAACGCAGCTCTCTGCAATGCAGTCGATATCGTGCTTTTCTTCAAACAGAACAACAACACCTCTGCAATTCTTTTCTGTCATTTCTTTAAGAACACTGGCAGTCAGTTCCTTTGGATCCAGGGGAAGACTCTCCGACCAGGTGATCACTCTCTGGTCGGAAGGGTAGATCCTGGAATTCCGGAGAAGAGAAGCAATGTTTCCGTTTCTGCCGGGATTGCCTGCTATAAGCAGGTTCGATCTGCTCCTGCGTGTTCCCCTGTAGAATGATTTGAAGATTTTCGGGAGGATTACCAGTTTTACAGACAGAGTTAATACCAGCCATGCAATCATGTTGAACACGATAACAAAACGACTGTCGATAAACATGAATTTTGTTTCCTTGAACAGGAAAATTATTAGCATGAATGTTCCGGTTACGATGAAAGTCATCCTGAGAATTCTGTACAGCAGCATAGGTCTGTTAAAAGCTGTCCGCACAGAATACAGGTTTTCCATCACTGAAATCACATAGTACCCCAGCATGTAAAAAGCGGCAGTTCCCAAAAACTCTGTGAAAGGAAACACAGGGAAGTGGCCGAATCTGATAACAACAGCAAGAGCAAGGGCAGCAACGACGGTAAACACATCGGCAATTACTGCCGCCACATAGTATCTGGTGTTCAGGGAAAGAGTTTTGCCCGCAGTCAACTTCAGCCTTTCCTGAAAAACTCTTCTACTGCGGAAACAACCTCATCCTGTTGTTTTTCCGTCAGTTCCGGGAACATTGGAAGAGTAATGTTCTGCTTCGCATTTTTTTCGCAAACGGGAAAGTCTCCGCTGGAGTAACCCAGATACCGGTAGGCTTTCTGTGTGTGCAGAGGTTCCGGGTAGTGAAGACCTGCTCCTATCTGTCGGGCTGCAAGAAACTCTCTGAGTTTGTCCCGCTGCGGGGTGTGGAGGGCAAAAAGGTGAAAAACATGTCTTGTGTTCTCCGCTGTGACTGGAAGTTCAACTGGAAGATCAGACATAAGAGAACGGTATCTTTCCGCAACCTTGATTCTGCTGCTGTTCCAGGCGTGTATGTGTTTTGTTTTTACACCGAGAACTGCACCCTGAAACGCACTCATTCTGTAGTTGTGTCCTATGAAGTTGTAGAAGTACTTCTCCTGTGAGCCATGGTCCCGCAGGGTTCTCATTCTGGCTGCAATTTCATCGTTGTCTGTTGTGATTGCTCCGCCTTCACCGTAAGCCCCCATGTTCTTGCCGGGGTAGAAGCTGAAACTGGCCACATCACCGAAGCTCCCGGTTTTCCGTCCGAACCTGGATCCGTCGTGAGACTGCGCCGCGTCTTCGTAAAGGTACAGACCATACCTGTGTGCTATTTCTTCCAGAGCCTGGTAGTTCGCAGCCTGTCCGTACAGGTCAACAGCCACAAT